>JANXMD010000579.1 GCA_025354845.1 Verrucomicrobiota bacterium
CTCCGATCTTCGCGACCCGTTGTTCGTCACGGCGCTGGCCCTCTTTCATCAACGCTACTCCACGAACACCTTCCCGACCTGGCATCTGGCACACCCGTTCCGGATGCTCGCGCACAACGGCGAGATCAACACGCTGCTCGGCAACAAGAACTGGACCCGTGCCCGCGAAAAGGAGCTGACCTCCACGGTCTGGGGTGACGAGATTTCGACGCTGCATCCGATCATTCAGCCGGGCGGCTCCGATTCCGCGGCCCTCGACAACGCGCTGGAAGCCCTGCAGCTCTCCGGACGTCATCTGCTCCACGGCATCACGATGCTGGCCCCCGAGGCGTGGGAGAACATGGAGGACATGGATCCGCAGTTGCGGGCCTACTATCAGTACCACGCCTGCCTGAACGAGCCGTGGGATGGCCCATCCGCGGTGGTCTTCTCCGACGGACGCACCGTCGGGGCGACGCTCGACCGAAATGGCCTCCGCCCCGCGCGATTCAAGCGCTACGAGGATGGCCTCATCATCCTGGGCTCCGAGGTGGGCGTCGTCGCGTTGGACGAGACGAAGGTGGTCGAGAAGGGGCGTCTCGGACCTGGGCGCATCCTGGCCATTGACACCGAGACCGGGGAGTTGCTTGGCAACGATGCCGTGAAACGGTTTGTGTCGAGCCTTCGTCCCTATGGCGATTGGGTGGCCGCGAACCTGATACCGTTGTCGGCGTTCGCCGGAGCCAATACGGAGATGCCCGATTCGGTCAACGTGCAGGACCTCACGCTGCAGCAGGTCGCCTTTGGCTGGGATCAGGAACAGGTGGAAGACCTGCTGAAGCCCATGGCCACGCAGGCCGCCGAACCGATCGGCTCGATGGGCGATGACACACCGATCGCCGTGCTCTCACGACGTCCCCGCCTCCTCTACGATTATTTCAAGCAGCTGTTCGCGCAGGTCACGAATCCGCCGATCGACTCGATTCGCGAGAAAGTGGTGATGTCCCTGAACACCTCGCTTGGAGCGCGTCTTTCCTGGTTCGAGGAGACCCCGGAACACGCCCGCCAGGTGAAGCTCGATTCCCCGTTCCTGTTCGCCAGCGACCTGGAGTCCATTCGCGGCCTGACCCAGCCCTGGTTTCGCTCCGCCACCCTGGCAGCGCATTTTCCGGCCGTGCAGGGCCCGGCCGGACTGGATTCCGCGCTGACTGCGCTGTGCAATGAAGCCGACCGCCTGGTCGATACTGGGACCAGCATTTTGATCCTCACCGACCGCGGCGTGGACGCCTCGCACGTTCCGATCCCGATGCTGCTGGCAATGGGGGCGGTGCACCACCAGTTGATCCGCTCGGGCCGCCGGTTGCGCTGTTCCATCCTCTGTGAATCCGGGGA
>JANXMD010000590.1 GCA_025354845.1 Verrucomicrobiota bacterium
GCCTACTGGCCGTCGCCCGACATCCTCCGTCGAGCCGGCGCCGGCGAGACCGCCGACTGGACCCAGCACCCTGGCAGCGTGACCGAGCGGATGACCGCCGGCTCCGGGACGATCGAGCTGGTCACCGATCTCAAGCTCGCCGCCCGCCAATCAGAGCTGCTCTACACCGACGTCTGGGTCTCGATGGGCAAGGAGTCCGAGGCCGCTCAGCGCATTGCCGAGTTGTCCGGGTACCAGATCAACGCCGAGCTAGTGACACTCGCCAAGCCTGGAGCCGCGGTCATGCACTGTCTCCCCGCCTACCGCGGCAAGGAGATCGACGACGCCACGGTCGAAGCCCACGCCGACATGATCTTCACCCAGGCCGAAAACCGCCTGCACACGCAGAAGGCGATCGTCGACTGGATGGTGGGGTAGTCGGAGATCGCAAATCGAAGATCGAAGATCGGAGTTCGGAGTTCGGAGTTCGGTGCCCGGCGACTTTGGACTTTGGACTTTGGCCCTTGGACTTGTAAGTTATCCATCGCATGTCAACCGAAGCGCCCCAAGCGCCCCAGGATTCCGCGCCCAAATCGAAAAAGATCAACCTGCGCACCCCCGACGTCATGGAGGCGGTGCAGGCGCAGGTGGTCTTGCATTACCGCAGCGAGCTCGTGGAGCGGATTCGCGCCAACGGCGGCGGCCTCGGTGCGAAAGGTCTGACCATCAAGTTGGCGAAGGAATTCGGCTTCTGCTACGGCGTTGAACGCGCCATCGACCTCGCCTACGCAGCCCGCAAGGTTTACCCCGCCCCGAAGCGCATCTTCCTGCTCGGCGAAATCATCCACAACCCCGAGGTCAACGATCAGATCCGCGGGATGGGTATCGTCAGTCTCAAGCCCAAGCCCACCACTGAGGACATCGCGCACCTGACCTCCGATGACGTGGTGATCATCCCCGCCTTCGGCACCGAGGTGGCCACCCGCCGAAAACTGGAGTCCAAAGGCTGCCAGCTCGTGGACACCACCTGCGGCGACGTGATGAGCGTGTGGAAGCGGGTGCGTCAGTACTCGAAGGAAAACGTCACCAGCATCATCCACGGCAAGGCGAAGCACGAGGAAACCAAGGCCACCACGAGTCAGGCCACTGCCTATGGCACGGGGCACTACCTCGTCGTGTTCAACCTCGAGGAGACCGACTACGTCTGCGACTACATTCTGAACGGCGGCAACAAGGACGATTTCCTGGAGCGTTTCAAGGGCGCGTATTCCCAGGGATTCGATCCCGACGTCCATCTGGCCGCTGTCGGCGTGGCGAACCAGACCACCATGCTCCGTGGCGAAACCGAGGAGGTGCAGCGCCGGTTCAAGGCGGCGATGGAGAAGAAGAACGGCACCCAGAAAGTCGCCGAGCACTTCCGCTTTTTTGACACCATCTGCGGCGCCACCCAGGAACGGCAGGACGCCTTGGAGAAAATGCTCCGCGAGCCGATGGACCTGCTGCTGGTGGTCGGCGGCTACAACTCGTCCAACACCTCGCATCTTGCCGAAATGGGCGAGAAGGTGCTGCCAACCTACTTCATCAAGAACGCGGCCATGATGGAATCCAATGCCAAGATCCGGCACTGGAACCAGCACGTTTCGCGCGAGGAGGAAACGAAGAACTGGCTGCCTGCGGACCGCGACTTGACCGTCGGCATCACCGCCGGCGCCTCGTGCCCGAACAACCTCATTGAGGACACCATCAAGCGCCTCTTCGAACTCCGCGGCCTGAGCGTCAAGGAAGTGCTCAATCCCTGAAGCAGCGGAGGGGGTAAAATTTGGAAAGCAGGAAAACCGGAGAAGAAGCGAGGACGGAAGATCTCGAACGATGGACCTCGGTATGACGACGTCTCCCCGGGTAGCGCGAGGCTCTGCCGAGCGGGTGCGTAGGCGGCGGGTGGGACGCCACGGGGCTAGGTGAAACACGTCCGCCCACCCGGCTCACCAGGAGGTTCGCCCTACCCTTCTCAACTTCTTCAACCCTGCATCGTTTCAACTCTTCAAAGCCGTTGAATCCGCAGGCCCGCCTCCCTTTTCGGTGCCAATCCACCTCGTTCCCATTCCTGCTTTCATGCATTCCAAATTCATCCTCCCAAAGGCGGAAGTCGCCGGGCTTGTCCTCGGCGCTGAAATCCGGCATGCTCCCGGGCTTCGATGCTGACCATCGCCAATATTTCCAAGTCTTACGGAGGACGGACGCTGTTTGAGGACCTGACACTTCAGGTCAATGCCGGCGACCGCCTCGGCCTGGTCGGTCCCAACGGCGCAGGCAAATCCACGCTGTTCAAAATCATCCTCCAGCAAGAGGAACCGGATGACGGCCAGATCACCTTCCAGCGGGGCTTCACCGTGGGCTTCCTGCCGCAGGAGAGCGCGCCGGTCGGTGCCGAGACAGTGCTCGAGGTGGCCACCGGCCAGGTCCATCACGAGGACGGCCATTTCCACGCCGGTGACGCCAGCGACACGCCGAAGGCCAAGCGAATCCTCAAGGGTCTTGCCTTCCGCGAATCCGATTTCGACCGACCGGCCCGCGAACTGTCCGGTGGCTGGGTGATGCGCGCGCATCTGGCACGGCTGCTGGTCCAGGAGCCCGACCTCCTGATGCTCGACGAGCCGACCAATCACCTCGACCTCGAGACGCTGCTGTGGTTCCAGGAGTACCTGGGGGACTATCCCGGCGGCATCCTGCTGATCTCCCACGATCGTGAATTCCTCAACCAGCTGGTGACCGGAATCGTCGAGCTGCGCAGCCAGCGGATGTGGAAATACACCGGCAACTACGATGTCTTCCTCGCCCAGCGTGCTGCGCAACAGGGGCAGCAACTGTCGGCCTTCAAGAACCAGCAGAAGGAAATCGCGCGACTGCAGGAATTCGCCGATCGCTTCCGCGCCAAGGCGAGCAAGGCCTCGCAGGCCCAGTCCAAGCTGAAGCAGATCGAGCGCATGGAGCGCATCGACGCGCCCGAGGCGGCGGCGGCGACGGTGGACTTCAAGTTCCCCCAGCCGGAGTCGAGCGGCCAGCGCGCCATCACGCTGCGTTCCATTTCCTTCGCGTACGGCGAGCACCGGGTGTACGAGAACCTCGATTATCAGGCCGAGCGCGGGGATCGGACCGTCCTCGTCGGCCCCAACGGCGCGGGCAAGTCCACTCTCCTGAAACTCCTCGCCGGAGTGCTCCAGCCACAGACCGGGGAACGCGATCTCGGCCTGCGAACCAAGGTGGGCTACTTCGCCCAGTATCGCGGTGAAATGCTGCGAAGCGGCCGCACCGTACTCGAGGAGGCGTTCGACACGCCCCGTCTGATGCGGGAAACCGACGTGCGCTCGCTGCTCGGCTGCTTCCTGTTCCGCGGCGACGACGTGTTCAAGAAGACCGATGTACTGAGCGGTGGTGAAAAGAGCCGTCTCGCACTGGTGAAAATCCTGCTCGATCCACCGAACCTGCTGCTGATGGACGAGCCGACGACCCATCTGGACATGTCGAGCATCGACGCCCTGGTCGGAGCGTTGAAGGAATACACCGGCACGCTGGTGTTCATCAGCCACGACGTCTACTTCATCCGCGCCCTCGCGTCCCGCGTCGTGCACGTGCACGCCGGCCGGCTCACCGCCTACGCGGGCGGCTACGACTATTTCCTCGAGAAAACGAAATCTTCCAATAACGCCCGCGCTGCCCTCACCGCCGCGCTGAGCAATGCCTCACCGGTGCAGCTGCCGATGCTGCCCAAGGCCACGACGGCACCTGCCGTGTCGAATCAAAACACCAAGGAACGCCGTCAGCTTGCGACGGACGCGCGTCGCCAACTTTCCGAACAGCGGAAACGCGTGGGCCTGCTGGAGCGAGAGATTGCGGTCCTGGAGACCAAGCAGACCCATCTCACCGCGGAATTGGAAAAGCCGGAGACCTACCACCGGGGCGGCACCATGATGCAGCTGAATCGCGAACTCATGTCCGTGCAAGACGACCTCGCCGCCAAGACTGGGGAATGGGAAGCCGCCGCGCTCAAGATCACGGCGCTGGAAGTCACAGCCAACAGCGATCCGGGCTGACGGGATGTGGACACGAATTGCACGGATTTTCACGGACGGAAGAACGAAACCGGCGCGGAGTTGATCGGTGAGAATTCGTGCAATCCGTGTCCAACGGTTCCACGAACTCTGGAATTCAATTGGCCAGGGCGCGGCTGTTGCGGAATTGGTCGGTCACGGCCCAGAGGTTGAGCGGGTACAACACGCCGCGGTACTTGAGGAACTCGGCGTGGCCGTCGGCGAAGGTGTAGTTCGATCCGCCATTCTTGGCCGTGGCCCCGCTGCTCATGTGACGGTTGCGGATGATCTCCGTGATCTCATTGCCACCATTCTCGAGGAAATCCATGTAGTAGTTCCCCGAGTTGGTCTTCACCTCTCCCAAGATGATGGTCAGCGTCGGAGACTTCAGCGCGCTTTCCGGTACGAATTTACCAACCATCTGATCGACCGAGGTGTAGCCGAAGGCGTCGTTGAAGTAGTCGTTCCAGCCATTGAGGATGTAGCTGATCGCCGCGACATCCGGATTCTTCTCCGCCGCCGCCTTCTGGGCGGTGGTGAGCTGGCGCCGATCCTCGGTGCACTGGAGCACGGAGAGCTGACGGTACCCGGGACGCAGCTGCGTGGGCCATCGGCCGGAATCGCGCCGCTCGGGGAACCGTCCGCGATTGTCATCGGTGTAGAAAACGTGGGCGAGCCCGAGTTGATGAAGCTGGTTCAGACACTGGGTGGACTTCGCACGCATGCGGGCGCGGGCGAGCGAGGGGAGCAGCATCCCGGCGAGAATCGCGATGATCGCAATCACCACGAGCAATTCGATGAGCGTGAACGCGTCGGTTCGGATGCGGGAAGTCGCCATTCCAGGAGGGGATTGCCCGATGGCTATCACGAGGGCCCCTCCTCGGAAAGGAGATTGGTGACCGGGTCAGCAGGCTTGACTTTGAACCACAGAATGGAGACCCATTTGCCCCGTAATGAAACGCGCGACTTTTGCTCCCGCCGCTGCAGCCCGTGCCTCCATGGCCGCGGCAGCCGCCGTTTCACGTCTGCGTTCCGCCTGATCCCAACTCCAGGCCTGACGCAGACGCCCCGGGAATTCCCCTTCCCCGGACGCGCCTCTGCGTTGACCCTTTCCCCCTGATTCCGCTTACCTGAATCTTCCCATGCTCGACACCAGCAGTTTCGTCGCCCGTCACGTCTCCGGTATTCCCCGATCCGGAATCCGCGACTTCTTCGACATCGTCCAGAACACCCCCGGCGTCATCTCGTTGGGCGTGGGCGAACCCGACTTCGCCACGCCGTGGCACATTCGCGAAGCCGCCATCTACGCCCTGGAGCGCGGTCGCACGCAATACACGTCGAACCTCGGCCTCCTGCGTCTCCGCGAGGCCATCGCCACGTACGTCGCCCGCGACTTCAAGGTCCAGTACGACCCCAAGACCCAAATCATCGTGACCGTCGGCGTGAGCGAGGCGCTGGATCTCGCCTTGCGAGCCATCCTCAACCCGGGCGACGAGGTGATCTACCACGAACCCTGCTACGTCAGCTATTCCCCGAGCATCGTGCTCGCGCACGGCGTGCCAGTCGCGGTGGCCTGCAAAGCGGAGGATGGATTCGCCGTGACTGCGAAAGCGCTCGAGGCCGCTGTCACGCCACGCAGCAAGGTGCTGATGTTGAATTTCCCCACCAATCCCACGGGCGGCACCATGACCCGGGAGCAATTGGAGGAGATCGCCACGGTGGTGCGCCGTCACAACCTGCTGGTGCTGACCGACGAGATCTACAGCGAGCTCACCTTCGAGGGCGAGCACGTGTCCATCGCCAGCCTTCCGGGCATGGCGGAGCGGACCATTTTCCTGCACGGCTTTTCAAAGGCCTATGCGATGACCGGCTTCCGCATCGGCTACGCCTGTGGCCCCGTTGCGCTCATCGACGCGATGATGAAGATCCACCAGTACTCGATGCTTTGCGCGAGCATCATCGCCCAGGAAGCGGCGATCGAGGCCCTGGAACACGGCGCGACCGCTACCGCCGAGATGCGCGAGCAGTACCGCCTCCGGCGCAATTTTATCGTTCAATCGCTCAACGACATGGGGCTCAAATGCCACCTGCCGCGCGGCTCCTTTTACGCCTTTCCAAGCATCGCGAATGTCGGCATCCCGGCGCGTGACTTCGCCCTGGGACTGTTGAGGGAAGAAAAGGTCGCCTGCGTGCCGGGCGGCGCCTTTGGTGAGAGCGGGCAACTATTCGTCCGCTGCTGCTTTGCCACGGCGTTCGACCAACTCCGCATCGCCATGGACCGCATGGGCCGCTACGTCGAGCGCACCCGCAAGGGCTGAGAGCGCAACTGAACTACCGCCGCGCCGGTCGGCGGATGCCGCGCAGGACGGCCACCATGTCGATAGCGGTGGAGGCCGCTTCGGCGCCGCGGTTGGTCTCGGGATCAAGCGTTCGCTCCCTGGCTTGGCGCGCGTTTTTCACGGTGAGCACTTCGTGGATCACCGGGATGCCGGTCTCCATGGCCAGGTCCATCAAGGCGCGCGTCACGGCGCCGCCGATTTGATCGGCATGGTTGGTGGCGCCCTGCCAGATCACGCCCAGACACAGGATCGCATCGGGGCGCTTGGTGGCGCGGCGCGCCAGGGCGGCGGCCGCCATCGGGATCTCGAAAGAGCCTGGGACCCGAACGATTTCGACCGCCGAGGGCCGGGCCGTTTCCAACACGGCCTGCGCTGCGTTCACCATGCCGTCCACGTACTCGGTGTTGTAGAGCGAGGCGACGATGGCGTAATGGCCTCCGGCGACGACCGGAATCTCCGACTTGCGATGCGAGCGCAGCATGAGGCCAACCATGTCGGGGACCGCCGCAGGGCGGCAAGCCGGGACTGTCCTTCGCTATCGAACCGGCGTATTACAGGCGCGTGAAGCCCATGAAGGCCATCGCCGCCATGGCGGAAAACCGGGTCATCGGAAATCAGGGGAAGATTCCCTGGCACCTGCCCGAGGATTTCAAGTGGTTCAAGCAGACAACGCTGGGCCACATCCTGGTGATGGGACGTCGGACCTACGAGTCGATCGGACGGCCGCTTCCCGGCCGCGAAACGTGGATCCTGTCCCGCACGAGATTCACCGCACCGGGAACACGGACGGTCACCTCAGTGGAGGAGCTTGCAACCCTGTCCCAAAAGGAAACACGCGAGATCTGGGTCGCGGGTGGCGCCGAGATTTACGCGCTGCTGCTACCGCATTGCAGCGACCTCTACCTCTCGTTGGTTCACGGAACACCGCCCGGCGACGCCTCCTTTCCGCCCTTCGAGACCGCGTTCGTTTCGGTGGAGGAAGTTCTGAGAAAGGACGGCTTTCACGTCATGCACTTCCGACGGCGCAACCCCTGACATGGCACTCGAGAAGTCCAGGAACGTCGTGGGTCCTCTGCTTCGAGGCGGCGCGCTGGTTCTGGTGTGCCTGTCCGCGTTCGCCCTCCACGCCTCGGAGCCGGTGACCCGGCTGGTCTTGCTCCGGTCGTTTCCGGTGACCTCACGCCACGAAACGAAAGAAGGCATCGAGTTGACGCTTCCCTCCGTGGATCCGGGAATCCCGTGGAATGAATTGGTGGTGTCCTGGAATGCGGCCCCCACCTCGCGGCTGAGCGTGTCCGCACGGACCGTTTCCGATTCAGGACACTCCGCGTGGTACGTGATGGGAAGGTGGTCGGCGGATCCTGAACGGGGACCTCGGTCCAGCGTGAACGGCCAATCAGATGCTGAGGCGCGTGTCGCCACCGATTCGTTGCTGGTCCGGGTGCGACGCCCTCGAGCGGAGCTCCGACTCACGTTCCCCACGGTTGCCGACGCCGAGGGACTCCGGTTGATCGCCCTCTCCTTCGCCGATTCCGCCCGGACGAATTCCGCTCCGCCCTCAACCCGCATTGCCTGGGGCAAACACCTCGACGTGCCGCTGCGAAGCCAGACACTTTATCCGGAGGGCATCCAATCGTGGTGCAGTCCGACGAGTCTCTCCATGGTCCTCGCACACTGGGGACGGCGGCTGGGCCGGATTGAGCTGGATCGACCGGTTCCTGAAGTGGCCGCGGCGGTGAATGATCCGGGTTGGCCGGGCACCGGGAACTGGCCCTTTAACACGGCCTACGCTGGATCCTTTCCTGGACTGAACAGCTGCGTCGCGAGACTCGAGGGTCTCGGTGAACTGGAGGCCTGGATTGCATCCGGCATTCCGGTGATTGCCTCTGTCGATGCCACGCTGATCGATGCGCGACGGGCTGGCACCGCGCCGTCGGGTCATCTGATGGTGGTCCGCGGATTCACGAGCCGCGGCGACGTCGAACTCCTCGATCCTGGGGTGGCTCCGGAGCGAGGAGCACGAACCGTCGACCGCGCAGCGTTCGAAAGGGCCTGGAAATACTCCCTCCAGACCGTCTACCTGATCTGGCCACAAGACGGGACCCTCGGGCCCGCGCCGGCGGATCGCCGAACCGGCGGGCCGGCTGCGCTCAGAGCTTCTTCACCTGTTCCCTGACCCACTGCGCCTGGGGCTCCATCAGGCGCGACAGGTCAATCCGGCTGACCATTTCCTTGGCGCGCACCCGGTCGCCCTTTCGGACGTTGTACTCGAACCAGGCGAGTGCGATTGAGGATTCCTCGACCGGATTCAGATTCGATGGATTGAACGCCCTCAACAGCTTCTCGGCCTCATCGAGACGACCGGTCTGGACCAGCGCCAGGCTGTGGTTGATCTGGTAATCCCGGTTGTGCGGGGATTGAAGGATCAGGCGAAAGGTGAGCTTCACCGCCTCTTCGGGG
>JANXMD010000650.1 GCA_025354845.1 Verrucomicrobiota bacterium
TTGTTCGATCCCCCGTTCGACACCTCTTCGCTGAATCCCGGCTACATCAAGGGCTACATTCCGGGCGTCCGGGAGAATGGGGGACAATACACCCACGGTGCCATCTGGGCCGCGATGGCCCTGGCACAATTGGGAGAAACCGACCGGGCCTGGGAACTTGTCTCGATGCTGAATCCGATTCGACACGGTGAAACTGCCGAACAGATCGCCACCTATCGCGTGGAACCCTACGTCATCGCCGCAGACGTGTACGCCGTCGCGCCGCACGTCGGACGTGGAGGCTGGACCTGGTAAACGGGATCTGCCGGGTGGATGTATCGACTGCTCGTGGAGACCCTCGCCGGGTTGAACCTTGAGGGCACTCAACTCCGCCTGACTCCGCAACTTCCGACCGGTTGGGCGGGGTTCAAGATGAGCTATCGATTTCGAAAAACGAGTTACCGAATCGCCGTTCAGCGGACCTCCAATTCAGAGACGCCGGGCGGGCAGCTCGTCCTCGATGGAATCCCCATCGCCGGAATCTCGATCCCTTTGGTCGACGATCAGCAGGAGCATCTGGTGACGTTCACCGTCCTGCCATCTGAAGCGGATCGAACTGCAACCCCAAGTGCCTAGAGCTCGCGCCAGCGGTGCGCGATTGGGATCCGTCGTCCCATCCCAAAGGCCTTGGTGGTGACCTTGATCCCCGGGGCGGCCTGCCGGCGCTTGTATTCGGCGCCATCGATCAGGCGAACCACGCGACGAACGGCCGCCTCAGGAAGGCCCGCGGCCAGGAGCTCGGCCGGGCTTTTCGCCTCCACCACGTAGCCTTCCAGAATGGCATCCAGAACATCGTAGGGCGGCAGACTGTCCTGGTCGGTCTGGTTCGGTCGAAGCTCGGCGCTGGGCGGCTTGGTGAGGGTGGGCTCGGGGATAAGTTCGCGCTCGCGATTGATCCAGCGGGCCAACCGGTACACGAGTGTCTTCGGCACGTCCGCGATCACCGCGAGACCACCACACATGTCGCCGTACAGCGTGCAATAGCCCACCGCGAGTTCGCTCTTGTTGCCGGTGGTCAGCAGGAGCGAACCAAACTTGTTGGACATGGCCATCAAAACGACCCCGCGCAGGCGCGCCTGGATGTTTTCCTCGGTAGTGTCCTCCGGAAGGCCGGCGAAGATCGGTGCCACCCCCGCCTTCACCGTCTCGAAGGCGTCGCGAATCGCCACAGTCTCGTGGCGAATCCCCAACGCACGGGCCAAGGAGACCGCATCGTCCAGGCTCCCCTGCGAGCTGTACTGCGAAGGCAGCGACAGACCGAGCACGTTCTCCGCGCCCAGAGCTGCGACGGCCAGCGCCGCGACCACCGCGGAATCGATGCCGCCGCTCAATCCCAACACCGCCTTCTTAAAACCGCACTTGTGCAGGTAGTCACGCGTGCCGAGGACCAGGGCATCGTGCACCAACTGTTCCTCGGCATAGGCGCGCGGCGTGTGCCCGCCGATCCCGTCCGACTCGACCACCCGGAAGTCCTCGGCGAAGGCGTCCGCCTGCGCCAGCAATCCGCCGCGTGCGTCGAGCGCCAGGCTTTGTCCATCAAAGACCAACTCGTCGTTGCCGCCGACCAGATTGCAATAGACCACCGGCACGCCGTGCTTCGACGCCAGGCTTTGCAGCATGGCGAGACGTGTCGTGTCCTTTCCCAAATGCCAGGGCGAGGCGGAAAGATTCAAAATCAGCCGGGCGCCCGCCGCGACCAAGCTCGCCGCCGGATTGGGTCGGTACCGGCGCTCAGGCCAGAAATCCTCATCGTTCCAAAGATCCTCGCAAATGGTGATGCCCACCTTCACTCC
>JANXMD010000664.1 GCA_025354845.1 Verrucomicrobiota bacterium
GGTGATTGCAAACGCAATGCGGCTGAACTTAAAGCGGGGCGGCCAGTGAGCATATTACTCTGCCTGATCCCGATCGCACTGACATTGGGTGCTGCGGGTCTGCTAGGCTTTTTCTGGGCAATGCGAAACGACCAGTTCGAAGACCTGGATGGTGCAGGGGTGTTTCAGTCGGCAGGTGAGCCGGACTTCCTTTTCGAAACGCGCGACCGTGGCGTCGTCGGCGTGCTCGGGCAGGAGCAGCTTCACCGCGGTGTCGCGACGCATCAGGGCATGACGCGCCTTGTAGACCACGCCCATTCCGCCTTCGCCGATTTTCTCCAGCAGCGTGTACTGGCCGAGACGGCGTGCACGCAGTTCCGCTTCACCGAGCCGTTGACGCCAGTGGATCCCGGCATTGGAAATCCACATCAACGCCACCGCCGTGAGAATCAGGAGCAGAAGCAGCACGTAAAACACCTGCTCGAGCTGGCGTGCGGCCTGGAAGGCCTCGGCCTCGTCCAATTGCGTGACCACTCCAAATCCGAGATGGGGCAACCATCTCCAAGCGCCCACCACCGGCACACCGCGGTAGTCGCGCGACGAGTCGAGACTAGTGCCTGGCGAACCGTCGATGGCGGCGCTGACGAGGCGGGTCAGGGGCCAGTTGGTGGCGATCGATCCGGGGCGCGTGCCCGGGCGAAAATCAGCGCCGGGTTCGCGGAGTTCCAAGGTAAGCGCCGAGCCACCACGCCCCTCCGGATCAATCAAGGCCAGTCGCCGAAGCTCGCCTTCAAACCGGCTGCGCGAGATGAGCACGCCGTGCCGATCGAAGGCGTAGGTTTCACCGGAGTCGCCAGGACGCGCCACCGAGAGGATTCGTGTAAATTCCTCCTCGGGGTCGAGGATGAGTCCGAGCGCGCCAAGAACCTGTCCATTGGTGTCCCGAATGGGTGCGGCCACCTGCATGAGTGCAGAGATTTCACGGGGCGGCGCCGTTCCGAGACGATTGGTGCCGCGAGGGAAACCCGGTCCATCAAAGCCAAACCCGCGACCGTTTGGGCCGGGCCCGCCAAACCCCGGACCCTCCGTGGGCTCACCGGGACCGCGCGATCCCGATCCGTTGAAAAGAGAGTTCGGCGGAGGCCGCTGGCCATCCGCGAAAGGCGCGGACGGGTCCGGAAGCGGGCGGGTTGCGTTGGTTGGCCCAGGAAAGGCCCCCGGGATCCGCGGGCCCATTCCAAATGGAGCCGAGGCACCCGGCGGGCCGCCGCCGGGTCCGCCAAATCGACCGCGCTGGAATCGCCCAGACGGACGGGGTGGTTTGAATGGCGTGATCATCACCGGCTGTCCCCCCTTGAACAATTCCTCGAACTTCGGTTGCAGTGACTCCGGGACTGTGGACAAGCCGCGCGGGCGCCTCCGACCGCTTTCGGAGAGCACCATCAGGTTCGAATCCACCAATTGGCCCAGCTTGTAGCCGGTCCCGTTCAGACGCCGACTGAGTGTTTCGGAAAACAAGCTGGAAGCCTGGATGCGGTCGCGAAGCGAGACGGATCCCGACGCATTGGTCGCCTGCTGGGCCAGCAACTGACGCGCGAGCGGCAATAGTTCAGGATCCGCCGCCAGCGTGGAGGCGAGACGCTTTTGATCCGACACCCAAATCTCGAGCGCCGTGACGTTGGCGTTGATGGTGGTTTGAAGATCGTTCTGAACCTGCCGCTCCAGGGCTTCGCGAACCCGGGCCTGACCCCAGGATCCGACGAAGGCGACCACGGCGGCGGTGGCGAGCGGAAACACCCAGAGAAAATGGCGACGAAGCCATTCGATCGTATGGGTGAAAGCGCGCGTCATGGACGGGGAATGGTGGTCAGATGCAGTCGGGAAGGCTCGGTGGAATTCCCGGGGCTTCTGACTGCGGAGGCCGGGGAAGCGTTACGTCAGGTTGGTGAAAATCAACGTTGCACTGGAGTCGGTCGGGCCGATTGGATTCCCCTCATCAGGTCCATGGTCCAATTCTCACTCCTTCGCGCGATTCGCTCGCGTTCTCATTCTCGGCTGCGGTATGCGGTATGGGGACTTCTTTGGATGGCTCGATCTTTTGGCGCAATCGGTCCCGTTCCGGACTCCCTCTATTGGCAGGAGGTTGGAACAACCGTTGCCTCGGAAATCCCGCTGACTTCAGTGATTGCGGCGAACGATCGTGTCTGGGTGGGCACTGCCTCCGGATTGCGCGAACTGCATGGGGAGCGTCTTGAGCCCGTGTCAGCCGTGGCCGGGAGTGTCGCCAGGTTGGTGTCGACACCCGGACACGTGTGGGCCCTTACCGTGGGCGGGCTACACCGCTGGGACGGCCAGTCTTGGAGCCAGGTCGCGACCAATCAGTTTTCCGATCTCGTCGAACATCAGGGGACCGTGGTGGCCTCCGTGGATCGTCGCCTATTTCGAGTCCTCGGGAACCGCATCGAGCCCGTCGAAGGCGGTGAAGCGCCATTCCCGATTCATCGACTCAGTTCCCATCAGGAAGTTTTGTGGGTGTCCGGCTCCGATCGGCTCGCGCCGTGGGTTCGCGGGATGTTTGGGGGCGTGGATGTCTATGGGTTTCCTGCGGATCAAAGTTGGGACTGGGGCGATCCGCCGTCGCGGGAATATCGCGACCTGCTGGGTTTGGACGACCGGTTGATTCTCGGCACATCTCGTGGACTGGGCGTCTTGCGTGGCATGGTGATGCATTCCGTACGGGGTGACGGCGGATTGCCCCAAGAAGATGTGTTGTGCCTCGCCCCGGGTTCGAATGGCGATCTCTGGATTGGAACCTCGCAGGGTGCGGTGAGGCAGACCGGTGGACGATTTCACTATTTTGCCGGCAAGCGCTGGCTTCCTGACGACCGGGTGGTTTCGATCGCCTCGGGGAAACAAGTCGTTTATTTCGCGACGCCCCGGGGGCTTGGTGTGATTCGGTACCTACCGTTCACGCTGGCCAGAAAGGCAGCGTACTACGAGAGGTACATTGAAGCTTCTGGGCAGAAGCGCTTGGGCCTCTTGCACAAACTCGAATGGGACGATGGCTTGAAGGAGTTCGTCCGGGAGGCGGGTGACAATGACGGCGGGTATTCTGGCGACTACCTGACTGCCCAATCTTATCGCTACGCGGTCACCCACGATCCCGCGGCACGACGCGAAGCCACCAACAGCTTCCACGCGCTGCGATTCCTGGAGCGGATGACGGGTATTCCTGGATTTCCGGCGCGCGGCATCTGGGTGAAGAACGAAACGGGGCACAAGGCGACCGGCGGGTCCGGTGGGTATCCCGCCGAGTGGCATGACTCCAAGGCGGATCCGCGGTTCGAGTGGAAGGGCGACACCTCCAGCGACGAACTGTGTTCCCATTTCTATGCAGTTTCCCGTTTTCTGGAACTGGCCGCGGAGGGTGACGAGAAGCGGTTGGCCGTCGAACACCTCGCGCGAATGGCCGAACACCTGATCGTGAACCACTGGCAGTTGATCGATGTGGACGGCAAGCCGACGCGCTGGGGTCGGTGGGATCCGGAGTATTTCCTAACCGACGAGGGGCACTTTGATCGTGGGCTCCAGGCGTTGGAGTTGCTGTCCTTTGTGAAAACGGCGGCGGCGCTGACCGGACGGCCCCTCTTTGCCGACGCCTATCGCAAGCTCGTGGAGTTGGGCTATCCAGCCTACACCCTCCGGCAGCGCCAAACGACCCCGCCCGAGGCCATCCTGCACTTCGAGGATCAGTTGGCCTTCTGGAGCTATTGGACCCTGCTCAAGTACGAGACAGATCCAGGATTGCATGCCACCTACCGACGCAGCTTTGAGCGGACCTACGAGGTGCTGCGCGTCGAGCATCAGCCGTGGTTCAACTACGTCCACGCGGTGGTGTCGGGGTTTCCCGGTGAAGAGGAGCAGTCGGCGACGCATCTGCGCGAGTGGCCGCTCGATCTCCGGATCTGGAACTTCCGCAATTCACATCGGACCGACCTGAAAACACCGTCCGGCTACGTGTCGCCAAAGGGGGGAATCCAGGCGATTTCGCCTCGCGAAGGACAGCCGATCCGGTGGGATTCCTGGACCATGCAACTGGACGGTGGGGCCGATGGGCGCGATGTGGTGGAGCCGGGCGGATGGCTGCTGGCTTATTGGATGGGGCGGTATCACGGATTCATTGCGGCTCCGGACCGTTCGGAAGACGGGATCTGGACCGAGTCTGAAGGACCAGCATTGCCGAAGTTGGCGAAACCGTACGAGGGGCCCGCCCGGCCCACGCTGCCGTAGCGGCACGAAAAACCCCGTCAGCCCAAACAGGACTGGCGGGGTGAATCGGCGGACGGAGATTCCGCCCGCCCAATACGGGTCGACTACTTGCCTCCAGGACCGAAGCCGGTGGCGGGTTTGCCGTCGTCACCGAGGTGGTGAGTGGACCAGAGCAGGCCGCGGGCGATAAGGTCGAGATAACGCGGATCGGACACGGTGCTGTTGTTGTGGCCGATGGTGGTTGAAAACACGCGCGTCTTCTTCGGGCCATACTCGTGTGCCCAGGCGACCACGGTATCATTTCGACCCGGCTGGTTGCCGCCGTCCTGGGTTCCCCGGATCAGCGGCTTGGCGTCGCCCCAAATCATGATGTTGTTGTAGAGCTCTTCATTACCGGTTGTCCAACCGGCCCAG
This sequence comes from Verrucomicrobiota bacterium, assembly GCA_025354845.1. Classification (GTDB taxonomy): domain Bacteria; phylum Verrucomicrobiota; class Verrucomicrobiia; order Limisphaerales; family UBA9464; genus CAIVQB01. The sequence continues at coordinate 4,663 of JANXMD010000664.1, forward strand.
CCCTGAACGATGGGATGGGTGGGGGCAGTGACGGTGAGGGTGATGGGCTTCTGTGCGCCGTGGCCGCTGGATTGCAGGCCGAGGTAATCGAACCACAGGGCGCGGTCGGTGCCGGGCGTTGCGGGCTTGTTGGGGTCACCGATGCGATAGCAGTGCATCGCGCAGTGCAGATTGACCGCCGCCACGCCGTCGCGGTGGGGCTTGAGAACCCCTTGGATCGCGGTGGCCTCGCTGATGTCGGCCGCACATTCGTCGTGCACCACGACGTCGTATCCGTCGGCGTAGGCCGGATTTCCGTAGATGGGAAGATTCGGGTGAGTGCTCGAATCGGAGGTATAGACGATCTCCACGGTGACGTTCGCGCGCGCCTCGAGACCGGTCTTGAGAATGTCCTTCTGTGCGCCGTAGTCGTGGCAGCAGCCGCCGGCGAGGATCAGGACGCGGATCGGCTTGACCGCATCCGCTGCCTGGAGGGCGTTGAAAGAGTGGGTGAGAGCGAAGGCCGCAGCGGCGGCGCAGGCAAGACGGGTGGTTTTCATCACGTGAGTGACGCTTAGCTACGCGGGTGCGGGAAAAACGGCAATGCCCGTTTTCCGGCCGGGCGGGGATCCTGATTGGTGGACGGACCCCGCTTAG
>JANXMD010000678.1 GCA_025354845.1 Verrucomicrobiota bacterium
GGAGATGGGAGATGGGGGATCGGTTAGCGGGAGGGGGTGGGCTGGCGGCCGACGAAGCAGAGGAGGACGATGCAACCAGCAGCGACCAGGATGGCGGAGACGCTGACCCAGAGCGTGGTTGAGGGGGGCTCGAATCGAAACTCGACGGTGTGGTCGCCGGCTTCGACCGCGGCGGCGCGCATGAGGAAGTTCGCCTGCAGTAGCGGCGTGGGCTTGCCGTCAACCATGACGTTCCAGTCGGGGGACCAGCGATCGTTGAGCAATAAGATGCCCGATGCCTTGGACCGGGTGTGGACCACGACCCGGCGCGGTTGGTAGTCGGTAATCGTCGTCTCGCCCGCCTCTCCACCCGTCGGGGCGCCGACCGAAGGCGTCGCGGCGAGCAGGACGGTAGTCTCCGGATTGAAGGCCGGAGACTTCAACGACTCAAGCGTTCGCACGCCGTTGGTTTGCACTTCCCAGCGCGAATACAACCGCGCGCGGGGCAGGGCGCCGCCGAATTCATAGAGAGCGAAGGCTCCCTGCGGATTGGGCTGCGCGGTCACCAGTTGGACCACGTCGGCGATGGGCATTCCCTGCGGCGGCTTGGAGATTCCAGGCTTGAAGGCCAGATCAAACACCACGCGATTGGTAAAGCGTCGCTGAGTGGGGTCGAACAGGTCGTTGAAGATCTCCGAGCTTTTCCGCCAGCCAATGAAGTAGCGGGTGTTGGTGAGCTGCCAGAGGCGGAGGAAAGAGAGTCCGGTCTGGCGGGTCATCTCGCGGGCTGCCGGCAGTTGCGCCGCGGTCTGGGGCGGCAGACTTTCCACGAGCGGGCCGTAGGTGGCGGCCAGCACGGCCGCAGTCAGTCGTGCCCGGGAGTTGTCGTCTTCGGCAGCGACCCCCATGGCGCTGAAGTAGGCCGCTTCCATCTCCGGCGTGCGCGGCATCTGGTCGATGTCGAGGCTCTGGATGTTGTTGTACTGGAAAAGATGTTCGAGCCACTCCTTCTGCAGGAAGCTGAACTCGGTGCTCGGAGCCAGCGGACCGGCCCGGCGGGGTGAGAGATGGGCGGTTACGCGTCCCTCCCAAGGCTTCTGGCGCAGTTGATCCACCACCACGTTGCTCTGATAGCGGTTCACGTAGTCGTAGTGCTTGATCCAGGGAAGGTCGGCCCGGTAGAGATCGAAGATCAGCACCATGCCCAGCAGGTACCAGGCGATGCGGGAACGCTCGCCGGAGAACCAGCCGCTGAGACTGACGGCCACGACGCCCACCGAGGCGATCAGGAAGGCCACCGCCTGCCAGACTTCGGCCACGCTGAAGGCCGCGGTCGCCTTCTCACTTTCGCCGAAGGGAATGGTTCCGAGATATTGCTCGAGCTGCGCCGAGCGGCTGGTGAAGACCACCGCTCCGAGCACGGCGACACCCACGAAAATCAAGGACAAGGTCCACCAGGTGCGATCGACGCCGGGTGCCTTACGCAACCAGCCGCGGAACTGGTCCACCAGCGATCCACGCCGGCCTGCGGTCCCCGAGAGCGCGGAACGGGCGATGCCCTCGAGTCCATAGGCGAACAGGATCCAGATCGACAGATGCATTCCGTGCAGGAATTTCATCGGGATGCGGATGGTGGAGAAGTAGGGCAGGTTGAAGACGTACTGGTAGAAAGGAGCGAACCGGCCATAGGCGAGGAGCAGCGAGATCAGGGCGGCGAGCATCCAGAACCAGATGTACCGCTGTTCCACGAAGGAATACGTATTGCCGGCCGCACGGCTCGAGCGAAAGGAACGGAGGCACGCCAACGCAGCCACCACGAGAACCAGCGCGCCGGCATACTCACCGGAACCGCTGAAGCGCGTCTGCGGGGTGCCATCTTGGCCAACGCCGCCCCAGTAGGCGCCGCCGCCCGGGGTGTCCATGCGGTAGCCCAGAACGCCGGGAACCAGAATCCGGATCGTCTCGGCCTTCGGAAAGCTCCAGCCAGTGGCGAAGTCCCAACGTTCGGCCTTGGATTCGGGCGATTGATCCACTCCGGCAATCCCCTTGATCTGAGTGCCGAGCAGCGAGGCGAGCGCGTGGGCGGCGATCCAGGCGGCACACAGGGCGACGACGCCCAGCTTCAGTCCACCACGGATCAGCGCCCCGCGATTCGCCGAGGTATCCACGATCGCCTGCCACGCGGCGAAGGCGGCGACGTACAGGCTAAGAATGGCGCCGACATCCGCGCCTTCGACGACATTGATGCCGACGCAGAATCCGGCAAGCACCACGCGCAACCAACCGGTCCAGCCAGAGCTCGACGTCCGGAGGAGAAGGCCCAGCGCTGCCAGCGTGGCGGCGAGGGCGAGGGCCTTGGGTGGCAGTCCCCAGCAGGCGTAAGAAACCGGATTGCTGTTCAACGCCGCGGCGGCCGCGGTGAGCACGCCCACCAGGGGATGGAATCCCGCGCTGCGGGCAAAAAACCAGGCACCAAATCCCAACAGGGCGAGCGCCAACGGGGCGTAGAATTTGGCGAAGAGGACCGGGCTGTGGAGTCCCACGAACAAGGCCATCGTGACGTCAGGCTGGGAGCTGATGTCCTGATTGCCGATCCAGTTCAGCGGTCGCCACAGGCCGGTGAAGGTGTGGAGCACCGAGTCCGCCTGCGACACCAGCATGCCCAGCGGCCCGTCGTTGGAAAAGAGCACCAACGATGGCGAGAGACTGCCGTGGAACAGAAGTGCCAGGGGAAGGAAAAGAGCAACGGCCAGGCAGGCGGCGTGGCGTTTCCAGGAGCCGTTCGGAGTTTCGTTCATGTCAGGGTGCCGTGTGGGCGTTGGAAATCAGTTCGTCGGCTCGGGAGGGAAGTCCGTTGAAACGACGCAGGGCATCACGCAGACGGACGACTGTCCAGCCCAAGGCGGTCGCCGGAGCGCCCACTAGTTCGCGGCGTCGGCCGCGGATCACCTTCGCAAATTCGGGCCGGAGACGGTCCATCATGTCGATTTTCACCTGCATGCGTGCGGACTGGAGCAGACGAAGTTTCAACGCGCGCCGGGCATGCGCGAAGGCCGACTCCTGGAACCAATTGAAGACCGACCAGCTGACCTCCCACTCGTCCTCGACGAAGCATTTGAGGTCGTACATGTGCCGACTCGAGGCGTTGAACGGGTGCACCCGGTACTGGCACAGGTATTCGGGCACCTCCACGACGCCGCCGCTGCGCGCCGCCCATTCCGCGAGAAACAGGCCGTCAGCCACCTGCGGCAAATCACGGAACAAACAGACTGGATCCTGGAAGTCGGTTTTCAGAATGACGCCGGGTAAGAGCACCGTGGCGAGTTCCGACTGCGGGCCGAGGAATTCGTTCAAGGGCACCCGCCGCGCGAGCCCGCCCGCGCGGGGCTGATTGCGGCCGATCACGGCGCCGGTCTGGGAGATCACCTCGTTGAAGCAATAGCCGAGCCCAGGTCCGGAAAGTTCCTGCATCGCCCCCAGCAGGCGCGCGTTGAAGTCGGGGGTCACCAGGTCGTCGGCCATCAGCAGGTGCAGATGACGCGTCTCCCGTCCGAGCTCGAGGCAGCGGTTGAGATTTCCGAGGACGCCCACGTTGGTCTCGTTTCGCCGGAACTCGCAGCGGAGTCCCGGCGCATTGCGGACGAGTTCTTCCGTGCGGTCGGTGGAGCCGTTGTCGAGGACGACGATGCGGTCGGCCGGACGCGTTTGCGCGGCCAAACAGGCTAGCGTTGCCGGGAGGAATCGCTCGCCGTTGAAGACCGGAATGACGGTGAGAAGTTCCGTCACAACGACGCCTCAGGAAACCCGTCGCAACCACGCGCCAGGCCAGTGGGTGAGGTTTCGGGAAAGTCCGCTCTCGTTGAACGCCCACTGGGGCTGTTCGATGACGAACTGCGGGTGCCGCGCCGCAAACTCGATGGCCGCGTCGGTCGGGTTGTCCCAAGTCCAGTCCCGGTGCCCGCGCGGCGCGCCCGAGAGATCCTTCATGATCCCATCGGTAGCCACGATGTAAGAGCCGGGCGTCACCAGGTCGTGATACGCTTCCAGCTCGTCGAGCACGTGCTGTTTGGTGTGATTGGAGTCGAGCAACACGAGCACGGTTTCACCGGGGCGGATCAAGCCGTGAACCTTCTGAACGATTTCGGGCGAGGTGGAGCTGCCCTCGATGAGCGTGATGTCGCGTCCCATCGGATGACTCTCGATCGCCGCGCGATTCTGCGGGCGGATCTCGATGTCGATGCCGATCACGCGACCCTTGCCGAGCATACGGCAGAGCGAGGCGTAGTACACGAGCGAGCCACCGTGGGCCACGCCGGTTTCCACGATTACGTCGGGTTGGATCCGATGGAGAACCTCCTGCGTGCGGACCATGTCCTCGGGCAGTTGGATGATCGGCCGGCCCATCCAGGAAAAAGTGTAGGAATACTTCTGATTCCAGCCGACATGGACCCACTGTTCGGCGAGGAGGTCGAACGCATGATCGGAGTACAGCGGAAGCGTCTCGGAGACGCCGTTTGCCTCCCGGACGAGGGTCTTCTGTTCGGTGTCGATCGTCAGTTTCATGAATCAGTCAAAGCGTGAGCAGGCGGCCGGAGTACCCGACGCGCTTGAGGTCGGCGCCAATCTCCGTGGCGTAGTTGGGATTGGCAATCACGATGAGACCCAGGCGCGGCACGATCGGATCCTCCGGGCTGACGATGCGAACCGAAGTGCCCGGGAGCACGCCCCCCTGCTTGGCGGGATTGGAGTCGATCACACACTTGGGGCGCGACGAGGGCAGCAGGTTCACCAGCGCCACGCCCTTGGCCCCTGCGCCCCAGACTGCCCAAGCGCTTCCCTTGGCCGCACGGAGGATGCGTTTCTGGAGCCGCTCCAGTTGTCGCACGGCGCGTGTGGCCTGCGTGCGGATCCGCCCGGGCGAGGGCAACGGAGTCTTGGAAACCCGGCGGACGACGCGGGCGCATCGGAGCTCGATGAGTTGGTATTGCGACCCAAACACCGGCCGCTGACGAACCACCCGGAATCCCGCCCGTCGACTAAGTTCGGCGAGCGCCGCCTCGAGGAAGTAATTGCAGTGCTCATGGAAAACGTCCCAGAGGCAGGCGTTTTCCAGGATCCACTCCAGGCGCGGCGTCTCGATCACGACTACCGGATCCCCGGCCGCCACCGCCAGCGAATGCAGCATCCGCAGAAAGTCACCGATATCCGGCACGTGTTCGACCACGTGACGGCACAGAATCGCCTGGTACGGTTGGCGAATGTCCTCGGGCGCCACATATCGGGCAAAGAACCGGACCCCGCGAGGCTCGGGAGTGGACGACGGTTCGTACGACGTGTCATAGCCGTCGCCGGATGCCTGGGCGGCGGCGCAGAGTTGGCGGAGGAAGTCACCCTTGCCGCAGCCGACTTCGAGAATCCGACCGCCCGCGAGGTCGTTGCGGTGGATCAAGCCCTCGGCCAGGGCCGTCAGATGCGCGTTGAACGCAGGCGAGTAGCACTGCCGGTTTTCATAGCGGCTGTCGTACGGGACGGCCTTGGCGTCGAAGGTGGCATTGAACACCAGTCCGCAGGTGGGGCAGAACACCAGTGTGACGTCGCGTCGAGGAACCCGGCGTGCCTCGGCGGGCGTGGCAAACCGGTAGTTCAATACCGCCGGTTGACGGGGAAGGCGGAGGACCGGCGAGAGGGAGCTCCCGCCGCAGCCTGGACAGGTGGTGCGCGCCTTCGGTTTCATCAAGAAGAAGCAGAAGACGCTGCCTGTAGCATCCGGTCGAGGCCGCTTTCAAGCGCCACCTGCGGCCGCCATCCCAAGGTGCGCAACGTTTTGCTGTCGGCGACCACGTGGTCCAGCGGATCCGCAACCGGGCTGGCCGGGAACTCCAGCAATGCTTCGCGTCCGATCCGGGCAGCCAGGAAACGGGCAATGGTGCCCACGGCGACCGGTTCCCCGGTTCCCACGTTCACCGGGCCGTTGAATCCCTGATCCAAAATGGTTCCGACCGCCGAGGCGACATCCTCCACGTGGATGTAGTCCTTCACGCTGAGTGGTGTTCGCAGCGTGACCGGCTCACCTGAACGCAGGCGGCGGATCAGCGACGACACCAGTCGTTCCCGATGCTCACCGGCGCCGTAGGGATAAAAAAGGCGCGCCCAGGCCAGCGTCGCTCCCTGCGCCTCCAGCACGGGACGAAGCTGCTGATGCAGCGCCTGCTTGGCGCGGGAGTACGGAAAAAGGGGATCGAGATCGCTCAAGCTCTCCGACAACGGGTGTCCCGTGATTCGATATTCGATGCAGGTTCCGAGCGCGACCATCCGGCGCACCCCACGCGTCGCGACTCCTTCGAGGAAGGAACGGCTCCAGGTGACCCACTGCTCGTTTTCCGGCGACTCCAGGTAGACCCCGGGAGTGGCAATCCACGCCGCATGCACGCAGGCCTCGGGCTGGAATTGCTCAATCGATCTCCACGGCGGCACCTCGATTGTCCCGTGGAGGCGACTCACCGATGCGGGAAGGTTCGGTGCGTCGTGGCGTACCAAGGCGCCGACCGAATGGCCTGCCGCCAACACGTGGCGAATGAAGGCCGATCCGAGGAATCCGGTGCCACCGGTGACAAGAATTCTCATG
>JANXMD010000731.1 GCA_025354845.1 Verrucomicrobiota bacterium
CGTCGCGACGCACTGCGCCATCGTCCCCCGGGCCGGCGCGGCGGCGATGCCGACGATGACCCCCTGGAGCGTCTCCGGACTCAGCCGGAACCAGTTCTCCGCGACGCCCGAGGCCAGGATGTTCTCGATCGCGACTTGGACGAGCGCGGAGATCAGGATTCCGTCCCGCGAGACCTGCCGACCGAGCACGAAGGCCGCGAGCAGGTCGTCCCGGGCATCATCGGGGCGGCCATTTTCCAGATGCCAGCGCAGGCGCAGCCGCGCGGCCTGGGTGAGCGTCTTTGCCTTGGCGAGGCTGGGCAACAGCAGTTCCGGCCCCTGCGAAAGGTCGTAGCCCCAGTCGCAGGCCACCTTCTGCCGTGCCGCGTTTCGGAGCAGCTTGAACGCGTTGTCGTAGGTCGCAATCTGTCGGCCGAACTGCTCGTCCAAAACCCGCCCACGCCATTCGTTGGTGAAGAGATGATCCTGCACGGCCCGGTCGGGCAGCACGGCGATGGCCTGCGCGTAGATGAGGGCTGGATTGATGTCAGTGCGCCCGCCGCTGTCGGCCGCAGCGACAGCGCCGAAGCGCAATGTCAGGAGGACGGATAGGATTGAGACAATGGGTTTCATGACGGTGATGGAAATGGTGACAGGACTAAGGAACGTTTCGCGGCCGCTTGCCCGTTAATCACGGGTCATCACCCGAAAGTTCATTTTCTTTTGGAACCCGAAGCGCGCCTCCAGCAAGGCTCGCACAAGGGGTCGGCCCAACTATTGAAACAAAGGAGTGCGGTTTCTGGGCCTCGGGACGCGCCTTCAGCGCCTTTGGTTGAGAGAGGAGAGATTCCTGGGGCTCGCGCCCCGGGCTAGAGTGGGAAAGGGCCTTTGGCCCATAGAGGAAGGACAAAGTGCGCAGGAGCGGGAGTTCGGCGCAGGGTCCGATTCGACTCCCCGCACCGTACGTCAAAAGTAGCCGTTACCCGAGGGATGGACTAAGGGAGCCCGGAAGGACCGATCGCCTTCCGCATTGTTCCCGGCGGCCGATGACGTTTAATCGGGACCCGATGTCCGCACGTCCGCTCGTCATTGCCGGTCGCTCCTTTGACTCTCGCCTGTTCCTGGGAACGGGGAAATTTCCCTCCCCGGAATCCATGCGCGACGCCCTCGCTGCCAGCGGCACGCAGGTGGTGACCGTGGCCTTGCGCCGTGCCGACCTCACCGGCTCGCGCGATCCCTTCGCCAACATTCTGGAATTCATCGACCCCGCCCGCTACCTGCTCCTGCCCAACACCAGCGGCGCCATGAACGCCGCCGAGGCGGTGCGGCTCGCCCGATTGGCCGTGGCGGCCGGTCTGCCGAAGTGGGTGAAGTTGGAAATCCATCCGGATCCGCGCTACCTGCTACCAGATCCCATCGAAACCCTCGCCGCAGCCGAGCAGCTCGTTCGCGAAGGGTTTGTGGTGTTGCCTTACATCAATGCCGACCCAGTGCTCGCCAAGCGACTGCAGGAGGTCGGCACCGCCACGGTCATGCCACTGGGATCGCCCATCGGATCGCATCGGGGACTCCAGACGCGCGACCAGATCCGCATTATTATCGAACAGGCGACCGTTCCGGTGGTGGTGGATGCCGGCATCGGCGCGCCGAGTCATGCCGCGGAGGCCATGGAACTCGGAGCCGACGCGGTTCTCGTCAACACGGCGATCGCGGTGGCGAGCGATCCGAACCGCATGGCGGTGGCCTTCCGTCAAGCTGTCGAAGCGGGCCGCACGGCGTACGAAGTGGGGCTCGGAGCTCCGATCGATCAGGCCAGCGCCACCAGTCCATTGACCGCCTTTCTCGATTCCGCGCCCGCGACCCGTTGAACCTTCAATGAAGCCGAGTGCCCGCCTCGCCCTATTCTCCGCCCTCGGCCTGGGAGGACTCGTCGCCTTGTTGTTGGCGGCACCACGATTCCTGGCAACCCCCGACGTTCGGTTCGAAGGGCGTCCGGTCGAGGATTGGATTCAGGCGCTGCATTCGGGAGACAGGAGTTCCAGCAATGCTGCGGCGGCCATGACGGATCGTGTCGTTCTGCCGGGGCTGCTGGACATTGTCCGTCACGACACCCAGGACTCTGGAATCCGCGTCTGGTTGGTGGAACAACTCGACAGTCTGCCGGGAATCCACGTGGAGTTCCTCCCCGCCGATGGACGTCGGGTCCAGGCGATCCGGGACCTTGGAAAGTTGGGTCCGGCGGCGCGCAGTGCGGTTCCCGCGTTGATCGAATTCCTCTCTTTGAAGGACGAGCAATTGATCGGACCGACCGCCGAGGCGCTGGTCGCGGTGCAGGCCGACGCCACGGTGGCAATTCCTGCGTTGACCCAGGCCCTCCTTCGCCCCGACGGCCATGGGCGTCCGGAGGTCGCGGAGGCGTTGGGCGAGTATGGATCCAAGGCTCGGGACGCCGTGCCAATGTTGCTGAAGCTCCTGAATGATTTTAGCTCGAAGGAAATACGAACAGCGGTTCCCAAGGCATTGCGCGCCATCGATCCCGCCGCCGCCAGCCGCGCGGGAATCCGGTAGCAGCCGATGGCGTTTCTATTGATGTTCCGGGATCCGGCCCGCTAGCGTCGCGCATGGATTCGATTCGGCCGCAGCGTGTCCGGCAGCTCCTGGAGCAGGCCGCGAAAACACGCATCCTGGTGGTGGGCGACGTGATGCTCGACCAGTTCGTGTGGGGTCACGTGTCGCGCATTTCACCCGAGGCCCCGGTTCCGGTGGTGGAGTTCGACCGCGAAAGCTTCATGCCGGGCGGCGCGGCGAACGTGGCGCGGAATCTGACTTCGCTCGGCGCCGCTGCGGAACTCTTTGGGGTTGTCGGTGCCGACACCAACGCCGGGCATCTCCGCAAACTGCTCTCGGCGCAGCGCGTGGGCTGCTCGGGGCTGACTCCGGTTCGCGACCGCTTCACCGCCACCAAGACTCGCATTGTCGCCCACCAGCAGCAGGTGGTGCGGGTGGATCGCGAGAGCCGCGGCCCGATCAACGCCCGCACGACGGCCGCGCTGTTGCGACGCGTGGATGCCATGCTACCGGAGGCCGATGCCGTCAGCGTGGGGGACTACGGCAAGGGCGTGGTGACACAGGAACTGCTCGACGGCCTTCGTGAGCGCTGCCGCAAACTAGGCAAATGGTTGAGCCTCGACCCGAAGCCGGTGCACCGGTTGCAACTGCACGGGCTCTCGCTGATCACGCCCAACCGCAAAGAGGCGTTTGAGCTCGCCGGTCTGACGGACAACACGCGGAACGCCAATCCACTCGCCGACCCTCAACTTATGAAGGTGGCGGAGCATCTTCTCACAACCCTCGGTCCCGCATTGCTGCTCATCACACTGGGCGAACTCGGCATGCTCCTGTGTCAGCGGGGCCAGCAACCCTTTCACATTCCCACCGTCGCGCAGGAAGTGTTCGACGTCTCCGGTGCGGGCGACACGGTGATCGCCAGCTTCACCCTGGCCATCGCGGCGGGCGCTTCGCCGGTGGAGGCTGCGATCCTGTCGAATCACGCCGGCGGCGTGGTGGTGGGCAAAGTCGGAACCGCCACCGTCACCGCGGACGAGCTGATTGCGAGTCTTCGTCCCCACGCTTGAGAACTCTTTCATGAACCGGGCCATTTTTCTCGATCGCGACGGCACGCTCATCGTGGACAAGCACTACCTCCATAAACCGGAGGAGGTGGAGATCCTCCCTGGTGCCGCGGATGCCTTGCGCCGACTGCAGGATGCCGGATTCCTATTGTTCCTGGTCACCAATCAATCCGGGGTCGGCCGCGGCTACTTCTCCATGGACGACGTCACCCGGGTTCACGCATTTCTGGAGGCCGAACTCGCGTCGGAGGACGTGACGTTCACCGGCATCTACGTGGCACCGGAGGCACCCGAGCAGCCGAGTCACGGACGCAAGCCGTCGCCGGGATTCCTGTTCGATGCGCGTGAAGAGTTCGAGGTGGATTTGTCGAAAAGCTTCATGATCGGCGACAAGCGAATCGATCTCGAGGCGGGTTGGAACGCCGGCGTGGCGGCGAGCCTTCTGGTGCGAACCGGCTACGGTGCCGAGACCGAGCGCCAGGAGGGCACAACGCTCGCGCCGGGAATCGTCGTGGACGATCTGTCCGGCGCGGCGGAGTGGATCCTTTCCCGAGGCGATTGAACGCGCGTGCCCGGGATCAGGTCATGGCGCCCCGTACCCGTTTCGATGGCGCGCCAGCCAGGCGTCGGCCCGTTGGAGCGCGTCGCGAAGCGTGGACAAGCGCAGGGGCTTGGTGAGGAAGTCGTCCATGCCGGCATCCAGGCACCGTTGTCGATCCTCAAGCGTGACCGCAGCCGTGAGCGTGATGAGGTACGGGCGACTTCCGGTTCCCAATTCCGACCTCACCGATCGGGCGAGTTCCGCTCCATCTCGCAACGGCATTTGAAGATCCGCGATCACCACGTCGGCACCGTTGCGCTTCAGGGCCTGATAGAGACTTTCACCGTCCTCGAAGAGTTCACAGGTTTGGCCCAGGGCTCCGAGCATGGCTTGGGCGAGATGCCGGTTCACCGGATTGTCCTCGCCAACCAGGATTCGAAGCTCGGGGAGTGACACGCCAGTGCTTCGCGCGCTCCGGCGGCCAGCGGGAACCTGGGAGGCTCGCCCGAGCGCCTCATGGAAGCGACTGACCCGGATCGGCTTGACCAAAACCGGACGGCTGGCCAGCGCTCCGTCTCCAGCAAGGGTCCCCTGCCTGAAATCGAGCCAGACCACCTTGTTGACCAGCTCGGGATCGGTGGCGACCGCCTGATCCAGCACCTCTGCGGCACTCTTCACTTCGGCAAGAATCCATTGAGACTCCTTCAGGTGAATCGGCAGCGAATCCCCGAGGGACTTCGGATCCGCAGCGGCAACAACCTCGAGTCCGGCGGCGACGGCCAGTTCGGTCAGGCGCTCGCGCTGCGCGGCGTTGGGCTCCAGGATGAGCAGCTTCATTCCTGCAGTAGCCGAGGGCACCACGGTGGGTTCGGATTCGGGAACCGTAGGGGGAATGCCTCCGATGAGCGTAAAACGAAAAATCGAACCCTGGTGAGGCACGCTTTCCACCGAAATCGAACCGCCCAGGAGGTGGACCAAACGGCGGCAGATCACCAACCCGAGCCCCGAGCCCCCGAACTCACGGGTGTTGGAGGAATCGACCTGGCTGAATGGCTGGAAGAGGCGGTCCATGCGGTCCGCGGGAATGCCGATCCCCGTGTCTCGAACGCTGAACTCCATCTGGCGTTTCCCGTCCGAAAGCTCCTCGGACCGCAGGGTGACCACGATCTCACCGGCGCGCGTGAATTTGACCGCGTTCCCCACCAGATTGATGAGCACCTGACGGAGGCGGGTGGGATCACCGACCAACGCCGAGTTGGCCGAGGGATCCGGACGAAACACCATGTCGATCCGCTTCTCCCCAGCCGCGAGCAGGAACACTTCGAGTGCCTGTTCAACGCAATCGCCGGCGTCGAAGGGAATGGCCTCCAATTCAAGCTTACCGCTCTCGATCTTGGTGAGGTCGAGGATGTCTGAAATCAGCCCCAGCAACGCCTCGCCGCTGGTGCGCACGTTTTCGGCGAAGTCGCGTTGGACCCGGTTGAGTCCGCTGGCGAGGAGAAGCTGGGAGAACCCAAGCACGGCATTGAGTGGCGTGCGGATCTCATGGCTCATGTTGGCGAGGAACTCGGACTTCACCCGCGTGGCCCGAGCCAGTTCGGCATTGGTCTGTTCGAGGACGCTGACCGAATGCTCCAGCTCCCGGGTACGCTGCGCCACAAGACCTGCAAGAATCGTCCGACGACGGACCAACGATTGCATGCGCCACTGGACTGCCACCAGAATCACCAACAGGATCAGGACCACGATGGCCAGGTCGAACCAGAGCGTCTGGTAAAAGTGGGGGAGGATATGAATCTCCAGCGCTGAACCGGGCGTGCCCCACTCGCCGCCGTCGAGCGATGCCTGCACCACAAAGCGGTAATCGCCCGGGCCGAGCCGCGTGTAATCGACGGACTTGCGCCCGGTGTCCTCACGCCACCCGGTCTCGAGGCCCTCCAAACGAAACCGGTACCGAACGAGATCCGGAAGCGAAAGCTCGATGGCGCTGAAGTCGATCGAGAGATCTCCCAAGCGCGGGAGGATGTGGACGGGGCTGCGAATCGACACTGGCAGGCGGTCCACCTTCGCGCCGGAAACCATGACCTTTGGCGGGCGCGGCGCCTCGGCGAGGTTGCGCGGGTTGACCGCTGCCACGCCACCGCCACCGCTGAACCAAAGCCGCCCGTCGCGTGCACGCCACGCCGCCGGCTGGACGCCTCCGCCACCCTCCCGGCTGCGCAAGCCATGGCTGGTGCCAAACGTTCTGGAGACCACCCGCGGACTCCGTCCCGTCGCAACCGCCTCCAATTGGCTCCGGGAAACCCGGTGAATGCCCCGCAGTGAGGGATACCAAATCGAGCCGACCCCATCGTCCAGAACCTGGAATACCTGGTCATTGGGCAGTCCATTGTCCTCGTTGAACACGAACACCGCGCCCCCCCGCAATCGGACGAGACCGCCACCATTCGTCCCAATCCAAAGGGTTCCATCGTCGTCCAGCAGCAGCGACCGGATGTAGTCGACCGACAATCCGTCGCGGGTCGTCCAGACACGCCACTTCCGATCCGCAGAAAAGTGCGCCACGCCGCCGTCGTACGTGCCCACCCAGATGCCTCCGGAGCGATCCGAGATCACCGTGCGAACCTGATTCGACGGGAGTCCGTTGGCGGTCGAATGGTGCGTCACAACACCCGATCGCACCTCCCAAAGTCCGACATCCGTTCCCAACCAGGTGCACTCGGGCGACTCTTCCAAGATCGTGAAGAAGGCCATACCAGCCGGAACCGCCGGCAGATGGGCGCTCTCGACGACGCCGGAATTCCAGGAGACGAGCCCCTTCTCGGTTCCGATCCAAATCCCACCGTCACGGCGGTTCGCGAAGGTCAATACGTTCAGGGACGGCAAGCCTTGGCGACGTCCGAGATGGGTGGTCGTGCCTTTAAACATCCGGTCCGCACCATTCTCCTCCCCGGTCCCCACCCAGATCGCTCCCTCGGCATCCTCCATCACCAGATCGGTGAGCTGATCGGACAACCCTTCTGGCGGGCCATAGGGAGTAAACGGGGCGTCCTGCAGTTGGTAGAGCCCGGCATTGGAGGTGCCGACCCACAATTCTCCGTGGGCATCCAACCACACGCATTGCAGGTCCCGAGGGTACTCGCCGGTTCCCGAGAGGGGCTCAAAGGTTCCATTCCGGAATCGGAGAAGCCCGGCGCCATAGGTGCTGATCCACAAGCTCTGATCCGCATCGAACACCAGCGAGCCGAAGGTGCGCGCCTCCATGCCCGCCGGCGGGCGAAAGACGGTGAACGCCCCGTTGGCAAAGCGGGCGATGAATCCTGAGTCGGATCCCACCCAAGGATTCCCCTGGGCATCGAGGGCCACGCTCAAGAGGTCCCCTTCCGGCAACCCTTCCAGTCGTCCGTAGAAAATGGCCCGTTCGTCGTGATAAAGCACGAGTCCCCAGTCGGTCGCGAGCCAGAGCCCACCGCCCGGCGCATCGGCAATGCCCCACACCGAAATCGGCAGCCCATCGCGATGGAGAGGCAGGGCTTTGAATTTTCCGGGTTCGATACGAATCAACCCGATGGCGGAGCCCGCCCAGATCTGCCCGGACTTGTCTTCGTGGAGCACCTGAATGTGTTCCACCGGCAGGCCATCGTGCCGGGTGTACGCGGCCACCACGTGATCCCGGTCCACACGGTTCAGCCCGCCCTTGGTACCAAACCACACGGTTCCATCCCGGGAGGCGCACAACGCGCGAATCGAAAGATTCCGGTTCGCCACCGCCGATCGGTCGTCGAACACAAAGAAGTCGGACCCATCGAATCGCGCCAAGCCGTCGCCCGTTCCGACCCAGAGAAATCCGTCCCTCGACTCAGCCAGGCAGGCCACCGAGTTCTCCGGAAGGCCGTGCTGTCCCTGCCATCGATTCCGCTGAAACTGGGTGAGGCGTTTCGCCGGATTGAGCGCCAGGACGGACTGTTCGGGCACTACGGCCCAGACGAACAGGGCGACCAAGACCCGATAAAGGAGCGCCCCTCGCGTGCCGGCAGCCCGCACCCGGGAGGTCGCTCCCTGGAATTGGATCGGCATCGCGTGCTCCATGTGGCGAGGACTTCGGTTGAGACTAGCCCACCTGATCGGTCTCGGCACCCGAAAAAGACCGTTGGCTGGGCGGCGCCTTCGGTTGGGTGGCCACGTTGATGGCCATGATGCCGCCGAGCAGTTGATGCAGGGATCGTTGATCGAATCCCGCACGGACCAACCGGTCGTCGACGGCACGCTGGCCGGGATAGGCGCGGAGCGACTGAAGGATATAGCTGTGCGTGTCAGCATCCCCGCAAAACAGACGGCCGAGCAAGGGCACGCACCAACGGAGGTACTGGAAATAAAGCCAGCGCCACGGCGCCCAGTCGGGTTTTCCAAAATCGAGGATCAACAACCGGCCGCCGGGTTGCAGCACCCGCTTGAGTTCCCGGAGTCCACCATCGAGATCCGCCACGTTGCGCAGGCCGTAGCTGATGGTGACGGTCTCAAACGAGGCCTCTTCAAAGGGCAGGTGCAGGGCATCGCCCTGAAGAAATCGTGGCGGATTTTTCCCAGGATCCCGGTCCGCTCGTTGCCGCGCCACCTGCAGCATGGCGGCGCTGAAGTCCAATCCGATGGTCTCGGCCCCCTCCCTCGCCAGGGCAAACGTCACGTCGCCAGTCCCGCAGCACACATCGAGAGCCCGAGTTCCCGGACGGACGCCGGACAGGCGTACCAACCGCCGTTTCCACAACCGATGCAGACCCAAACTCTGGAGATCATTGATGAGGTCGTAACGCGGGGCCACTGCAGCAAACAGGTCGTTGACCCTCGCCGCGCGCGTTTCCGGCGAATCGCCGGCCACATGATACTTGCCGCCCACCGGAACGAACCTACCGGCCTTTATCGGGACTGCCCAGCCGAAGCCATTGCGGGGACGAGATTCCTCGAGAGGCGACGGTTTGGGGCTTGGTGACGCTGCCATCCCCTTTCATGCTCTGCCCGACTCATGTCCGTCCGCCGGAAACGGATCCTTTTCGTGGACCACGTCAGCAAAGTGCTGGGCGGGGCGGAGGTGAACCTTCTCGAACTGCTCGCGGCGTCGGCGGCATCGGCCCACTGGGAAAGTCAGGTGGCATGCGCCCCGGACAGTCCGCTTGAAATCGCGCTTCGATCCAACCCTGCAAGCTCAGCGATCCCTCTCCATCCCCATCAATTCGCCCCCGCGCTCAATGAATTGCGGATCGTGGGACGGGGCCTCCATCTTCGTGCAAAACTCCGCGGCTGGCGTGAGGTCGGCCGATCGACCACGCGACTTCGCGAGATCCTGCAGCGGATCCGACCCGACGCCGTGATCTCCTGCACCAACAAGGATCATTTCGCCGCCGGGTCGGCGGCCCACGCCCTCGACATTCCCTCCATCTGGTGGAACAACGACATCCTTTCCGCGGACTTCTTTCCCTGGCCGGTCCGTGCCGCCTTCAGTCTCCGCGCACGACGCACTGCCACCCGGCTCGCCCCGGTATCGGAGTACTGCCGCGCCGCCCTGATTCGCGCTGCAATCCCAGCCGATCGATGCGTCACGGTGCACAACGGCATTCCGCTGGACCGCTATCGGAGCCCCAATCCACCTCGGCCGGCAGGGGCGGAACCCGTCTTCGGCATCGCCGGCCGCATCACGCCGTGGAAGGGCCAGCGCCTGTTTCTGGAAATCGCCGCTGAATGGATTCGTCGGGGCCTCCCCGGACGATTCGTTCTTCTGGGACGGGCCTTCAACGAGGACGCCCCCTTCGACGCCTCGCTGCGGGAGTTCATCCGCACCCGGGGATTGGAGGGGCGAATTCACTTCCTGGAGTTTCAATCCAACATGGCCGCAGCGCTCGCCTCGATGGATGTGCTCTTGCACTGCTCGACCCGCCCGGAGCCCTTCGGACGGGTGCTCATCGAGGCCATGGCGGTCGGGATTCCGGTCCTCGCGGCGCGAGCCGGAGGCGTCCCGGAAATCATCACGGATGACGTGGACGGTCTCTTGGTCGCTTCAGGGGATCGGAACGCATATCTCACCGCGATGCAGCGGCTGATCCGGGAGCCGGGACTGATCGCGCGTCTGGTAGCGGCGGCTCACGGCACGGTGGCGCGTCGCTTCACCGCGGACCGCGTCGCAGGGGATTTTGCCCGACTGGTGGACTCCGTGGTAGCCTTCGGGCAGCACTGATGCCCTCCTCAACGCCAAAAAGGCTGATTTTCCTGACCCTGGGGTACACCCCGGATCTGGATGGAGGCGGCTATCGGTATGCCACGGAAGTGGCCGAGTTGCTCGCGGCGCGGGGTCACGACGTTCACGCCCTGTTTCCAAACCCTGGGAACGGTCTGCCTGCCGAGGAAACCCGCCGGAGAGTGCATCTGCACCGAATTGAACGGCCGGGAGGCGGATTCTACGCCGGGTTCCGAGCCGCCAATCGCGGCGCACGAGCCTGCCTCAGGACCCTTCTGACGGCTTCCCGGGAACCCACGTTGCTGTTTCTTCATCAGGCGTATTTGTCACCCGCTCTCCGAGGCTTGCCGTACGCCATGATTCTGCAGGGCCCTTGGGGTCTTGAACACCAGTTCGCCCGACAGGCAAGATCGAGCTCGTGGCTCCGCCGCCGGTTCGATGAGCTGGCGGTCCGGGTCATGACTCAGATCGAACGGCGCGCCCTGATCGCAACTCGAAAATTGTTTGTCGCCAGCGACTACTCACGCACCTGCCTGCCCCAATGGCATCCCGGCCTGAAACTGCAGGCGGAGGTCATCGGCGGCGGGGCAGATTTGACGCGCTTCCGTCCGTTGGAATCGCGGGCGGCCGCGCGAACTGCCCGAGGCATTGCCGATGGCGAATTCCTCTTCCTCGCGGTCCGGCGTCTGGATCCCAGAATGGGTCTGATGCATCTGGTGGAAGGGTTCTCACGGGTGGCCAAAACCCATCCCGGCGCACGACTCTGGATCGCCGGGAAAGGCAGTCAGCACGCCGCGCTTGAGGAACGGATCCGCCTCCTCGGTCTGGAGGGACGCGCCCGACTGCTGGGATTCGTTAGCGAGGAGGAGCTGCCGCGGCTGTACGGCGTGGCGGACTGCACGCTCATGCCCTCACTGGATCTAGAGGGCTTCGGCCTCGCCACTGCCGAATCGCTCGCCTGCGGCACTCCCGTCGTGGCGTCCCGGGCAGGCGCCAATCCCGAGTTGATCACCCCGCTGGGAAGCGACCTTCTCTTCGAACCTGGTGACGCCGAATCCATCGCGACGA
>JANXMD010000741.1 GCA_025354845.1 Verrucomicrobiota bacterium
CGAGTCGGCTACGATGATGCCGTCGCCGTTGAAGGCGGTTTGCGCGAAGATGCGCGCCGTGTCGCCGGTGTCGGCGAGCGAGATGCTGGTGGCCTCCGACTTGCCGAGGCTGGTGAGAATCGTGCGCGCCGAGGCGAGCAATGCCTTGCCCTCCGGCGTGCCCTCTTGAATGGAGGCCAGGGCCAGGGTGTCGCCCCCCTTCACGAGCAGGTCCGCACTTTTCAACAGCGCGGCGGCCCAACGCACCGCGGCGATGAGTTCGGGTGCGCGGACACGGCCGTCTTTGTCAGTGTCGATCAGAGCCAGGGTTTGCTTATCGAACTCGAGTCCGGTGGTCGGACAGGCCAGCGCCGTCCAAAGTTTCTGGTCAAGCTCGGTGAGCGCCAGGAGGTCGGCGCCGGAGTCGAGACGGACTTGGTCAAAACCGCCGGCACGAAAGAAGTGCCAAGTGTGAGGGGACTGGGCCATGAGGTCAGGGAATGGTTCGATACGGATGAATCTGATGAATTAACGTGCGAGCCGATCCAACACCAAACCTGGGTGGCGAGCCAACGGAACTTTCTCGCCTGCGGTTGGGGAAACCGGACACGCTTCCGTCGTGTTGCCCCGAAAAGATTGGCTGCCCGAACGGGTGATCGTCTTTGCCGTGCCCCTCCTTGCGCTCGCGTTGATGGGCCTGGTAGGGGAGATCACTCGCAAGACCGCTCCGGGAACGCCGCATCCGGCGCCGCAGTTCACTTCGGTGATGGTCGGCACCCTGGGCTTTCAGGGTGTCCTTCTGGCGGGGCTGACCTGGTTTCTGCAGGTGCATCGGCGCGGATGGAACGAGGCGTTTGGGTTCCTGAGTTCCCCGACCGTACCAGCCCTGTCCAAGGGGGTGGTGCTGGCGCTGATCGTGCTGCCGGTGGCCTACGCGCTCCAGTGGATCAGCGCGCTGGGCTTGAAGAAACTGGGGATTCCCGTCGTGGCCCAGTCGTCTGTGGAAGTGCTGCTGCGCTCGGGAGCTGGCTGGCAGCGGGCCTGTCTGGGGTTGTTTGCGGTGGGCCTTGCCCCGGCCGTCGAGGAGATGCTCTTCCGCGGCGTATTCTTCTGCTTCGTCCGCGACCTGGGCCGGCCTCGTTTGGCGCTGGTGGGATCGGCGGTGCTCTTTGGCCTGGTGCACAACAATCTTGCCGCGCTGATTCCGCTCACCGTGTTCGGTGCGGCGCTCGCTTGGTTGTACGCCCGAACGGGAAATCTTCTGGCCTGCATCGCGGCGCACGCGACGTTCAACCTGGCGCCGTTCCTCCTGCTGGCGTTTGGATGGCAATTTGGCGATGCTGCGGACTCGCTTTGACTGGGCGAATCCGCCCCGAGAAAACCTATTGGATGCCTGCACCTGTGACCGAATTTGAACTCATCGCGACCTTGAAATCGCACCTGCCGTTGACCGCCGCGGTGGTTCACGGCGCGGGCGACGATTGTGCGGTCCTGGCTCCTCCCGCGCCCGGCCACGAGCTGCTGTTCAAAACCGATGCGATTGTGGAGGGGATTCACTTCCTCCCGGAAACCGATCCCCAAAAGATCGGACACAAGGCGCTGGCGCGCTGCCTGAGCGACATCGCCGCGATGGGCGGGACTGCCACGGCTGCAGTGATCACGCTCGCCCTGCCGGCAGCACCGGAGGGTGAGCGCATCGAGGGCATCTATCGGGGGATCCGCAAACTGGCCGAGAGGCATGGCGTGGCGGTGGTGGGCGGGGAGACGACCACGAATCCCGGCCGCTTGCTGATCAACGTTGCGCTTCTCGGAACCGTGCGTACGGGTCGCGCCGTGCTTCGACGCGGCGCGCGGGCTGGGGATGCGATATTCGTCAGCGGCGAGCTCGGGGGATCGATCCACGGGCATCACCTCGACTTCGAGCCTCGCCTGGCCGAGGGCCGCTGGCTTGCGGAAACGGGGTGTGTCCACGCCATGATCGATGTCAGCGATGGGGTCGCCGGCGATCTGCCGCACCTGCTGCAAGCCGGCGAGACGCCGCTCGGAGCCGAATTGCTGAAAAGCGCCATTCCCATCCGCCGTGCCGCGCGTGAGGCTGCGCGCGCCAGCGACACCGCCAAGCCCTCGGTCGTCGCGGCGCTAACGGATGGTGAGGATTTCGAGCTTCTGTTCACCGTGGCTCCCCGAGACGCCGTGCCGGTGCTGGACGGATGGAAGGCCAAATTCCCGGGCGTTCCGCTGACCTGCATTGGCAAGGTGGTGGACCGGCCTGGACTCTGGCTGCGCGGCGAAGACGGACTGCGGCCCATGATCGGGAAGGGGTATGAGCACTTCCGCTGACCGGCAGCCCTCAAACCGCCGTTGCGCGTCGGTTGCCGAAACCGAAGCCCACGGTGAGTCCGTGGGTCGCGAGGCCCGCGACGGTGAGGTGTACGGCCTCCGTGGCGATCTCGGCGCCGGCAAGACGGCCTGGGTCCGCGGCTTCGCCCGCGGGGTCGGATTCCGCGGTCGCGTGCATTCGCCGACTTTCGCCCTGTTGAATGACTACGAGGGCGGACGGATGACGGTGCATCACCTCGACTTGTACCGACTGGCTTCCGCCACCGAAGTCGCCGGAGCCGGCCTCGAAGAGTACCTGATCCGGCCGGACGGCGTGGCGGTGGTTGAATGGATCGACCGCTGGGCAGAACCCGGAGCACCCCGGATTCCCGGGCAGCAGCTGCATCGATTGAGTTTCCGGACACTGTCGCCGGACGAGCGTGAGATTCTCCATGATCCTCCTGGCGTTTGAATTCTCCACCGACCTGCGGACGGTGGCGGTGCTTCGCGATGGCAACGTTCTGGCCGAGACCGAGCACGCGAGGAGCCGCCACACGCCGGTTTTCGAGTTGGCAACGCGTGCGCTGGCCGAAGCGGGGGTGGATCGTGCCGAGGTCAACGCCCTGGCAGTTGGACTCGGACCTGGAAGTTACACCGGCGTCCGCATTGCCATCTCGGCGGTGCAGGGCTGGAGTCTGGGACGCCCGGTGCGCGTCGCGGGAGTGTCGAGTTTCGAGGCCATCGCACGTCGATACGCGGATTCAGAGCCGGTGTGGATTGCCGCAGACGCGCAACGCGAGGAATTCGCCGTGGTTCCGGCCGCTGGCGGGCGTTGCAGTGGGCCGGTGACCCTGGTTTCACTGACCGAGCTGAAGTCGTGGGCCGCTGCGGGAAGGCGAATTATAGGACCCGATGTCCTCCCGCGGGTGACGCCGGCGGATGCGTGCTTTCCGCGCGCTGCCGATGTCGGCGTGCTGGCGTTTGAAGCCGGCCTGTGGGTGCTTCCCGAAACGCTCACCCCGGTGTATCTCCGCGAAACCGCCTTCGCGAAAGCGCCGCCACAGCGCGAGGTGCCGGATCTTCCTGCGGCCTGAGTCGGTTCATGCCCATCTTCCTTCAATGCGACCGCTGTACCGCGTGCTGCCGCTGGCCGGGGCAGGTGAAGCTGACCGCGGCGCAAATCACCGAATTGGCGGCGCATCTCCAGATAGGGGAGGATTTGTTCATCCAGCGCTACACGCGATTGAACCAGGCCCGCAACGGACTCGCGCTCATGGATCAGGCGGACGGGTCGTGCGTGTTTCTGGATGGAAACGATTGCCGCGTGAACCCGGTAAAACCCCAGCAGTGTCGTGATTTCCCGAACCTATGGAACTTCCCAGGATCGGAGCAGCACTGCCGCGCCAAGCCCATCGAAGTCACCGCCGACGAATGGCGTCGGCGGATCAAGTTGGCGACGGGGAGGGACCGGGAGCCGGAGTAAGTCGAAGGTCGAAGGTCGAAAGTCTAAGGTCGCGACGGGACAGGGTTTTGGGACCTTCGACTTTAGACCTTCGACCTTCGACTTTTCTCCCGTCCTACCCCTGCGCCGCGTAGTACGCGTCCACCCGCGCCATGACATCGCGGTAACTGACGTCCTGCTCGTAGATCAGTTTGAACTGTTCGATGGCCTCCTCCTTCTTGTTCATCTTTT
>JANXMD010000752.1 GCA_025354845.1 Verrucomicrobiota bacterium
CCCGCTGGGACACCGGCGACAATCAGAAGCCCGGACAGTGGTTCCAGGTGGAATTGCCGACGATCACCCGCGTTGGCGGGCTCCGCCTCGAAACCCTGGCGTCACCCGCAGACTACCCGCGGGGATATCGCGTCGAGACCAGCCTGAACGGCAGCTCTTGGGATGGTCCGGTGGCGGAAGGCCGCGGAACCGGCGCCGTCACAGATATCGTCTTTCCTCCAACCGCCACACGCTTCGTGCGAATCACGCAGACCGGCGCCGTTGACGGGCTTTACTGGAGCATCCATGAACTGCGCGTCCTGGCGGTGCCCTGACGGCGAGATCCAGATCCCTGAACGGTGACCCCACCCAAAGATCCAAGATCCCCCGACCAGCTCGAGGTCGTGCTCAGGTTTGTCGCAGGATTCGCAGGGATCGGCCTGCTGGCATTCTTCACCGCAGGCCGGGAACTCAGTCTTCACGACTCGCGACTTTGGTGGATTGTGGGCCTCGCGGCGGTGCTCGGCGGCATGGCGTCAGTGCGATGGGGAAGCCGATTCTGGGAATGGCTTTTCACCGGGTGGATCGACCGGTGAGATTCCCTCCTGCAGCACGCAACCGCTGCGCGTTGCGTTGCTCGGACGCCCAGCTTCCGTCTCCAGTTGCCGCTGCGTCGCACGCCGGTATCCAGTCGCGGTAATCCCCGATCGACGAATTCCCGGCGGAAGCTTTCCTACTCCAGCCATTCAACTGGAGTTCGGTTTCAATGTCTTAGGTCGCAAATTGCGACCTTAGACATCAGGCGTGGGCGGCATCGAAAATTCACCCCGCGAGCCTCCTGATCCAATCACTCCACGCCGTGCGATGGGTTTTCACACTCGCGCCATCGCTCCGCACGGTGTTGCGAATCGGACGCACCGTCGATAATCCCCACCCGGCTCCTTGCCTCTTGCATCGAGGGCGATTCCCGCATTGGAATCCTGGCCAGAAACCTCGGAGGAATCCCTCCCACCGTATTCCAAGAATCATGAACGAACTGCAGCAGGAGATCTCAGAACTCAAACAATTCATCATCGACCTCAAGGCCGACCGTGCCGCCGCCAAGCAAAAGGAAAAGAGCGAGGCCTGGACCAAGTACGTATCGCTCACGGTGGTCATCATCGCGGTGATCGCCGCCATCGCGGCTCAGTGGAGCGGCAAGTACGGCAGCCGCGTTCAAATCAGCCAGGCCAAGGCCTCGGACCAGTGGGCCTTCTACCAGTCCAAATCGATCAAGCAGCACCTCTTCGAAATCAGCCGGACTCAGCTGGCCAAATCCGCCGGCACCAACGACGTCGAGGTCGCCAGGGAGCATAAGAAATTCGAGGACGCGGTGGCCCGCTACAATGCCGAGAAGGCCGAAATCAAAACCAAGGCGGAGGCACTCGAAAAGGAGCGTGATGACGCCAGCCTGCGTGGAGGCAAGATGGGGCTTTCCGTCTCGATGTTCTCCGTCGCCATCGCCATGGCCTCGATCTGCACGGTGACCAAGAAGAAGCCGCTGTGGTTCATCGCCATCGGTCTCGCCGGTTTCGCCGCCTACGAAATGATCCTGGCCTGGACTCTCTAGCGGGAGGACGCGGGTGCAGCGGCCTTCGCGAGTTTCACCCACTCCTTGGCGCGACTGCTTTTCAGAATGGCCTCGCAGAGACGCACTTCGTGATGCCCGTCGGCGGCGGTGGCGAAGAGGGGCTCAGTCTGCCGGCCGCTCGCGATGTGCTGGTACACCGCTCGATAGTGCATCTTGTGGCTGTCAGGAAAACCCTCGGGATGCCCGCCGGGATAATCGGTGAATCCGGCGACATCCTCACTGAATCCAGCCGTGCCGCGCTGCAGAATCTGGTTCGGCTCGTCACGACGACCCACCAGGATTTCATTCGGCTGCTGCAGATCCCAGCGAACACTGCCCTTCGTGCCATAAATCCCCAAAGCCAGGCTGCACTTCCATCCCGCAGCGACTTGGGAAATCGACGCATTGGCGTGAACGCCGTTTGCAAACCCGTGCTGCGACGGTCCGAACTTCAACAACAGGCTGCCAAAATCCTCGGTGTCGACCCGATACGGCAGCATGGTGGCAGGATCCACCTTGGCAAAGGTCTTCACTTCACCGCTCGGACGCAGGCGGGTCTTGTGGAAAGTCTCAAGATGCGCAAATACGCTCTCCGCCCGAGCCCCCAGGACGAAGGAGACGGCATCAATCCAGTGGGTCCCAATGTCGCCCACGGCCCGAAGTTTTCCGCCTTCGGCCGCGAGCAGGCGCCAGTTGTAGTCGGTCTGATGCAGCAGCCAGTCCTGAAAGAAATGCCCCTGCACATGGATGATCTTTCCGAGATCGCCGCGCTGGACCAGCGCCCGCATTTGAAGCACAGCCGGGAAGAATCGGCACATGTAGTTCACCGCAAACACAGGCGCTCCCTTACGCCCGGCGGCGGCAACCACCTTCGCGGTTTCTCGCGAGTTCATACCCAGCGGCTTCTCGCAGACCACGTGCTTTCCCGCGCGGAGGGCGGCAAGGGATTGCGCGACATGCACCTTGTTTGGAGAGGTGATGTGCACCACGTCCACATTTGGCGACCGGTACATCGCCTCGTAATCGTAGTCGCCGTACACCTCGGGAATCCCCCACTGCTCCGCCGTGGCGCGAGCGGAACGCGTCGAACCACAGATGGCCGTAACTTGAACGCCGAGACGCTTCAAGGCCTCAATGTGAACCGGACCGATGAAGCCGGTGCCAATGACACCGGCGCGCAGCGAATGCAGCGGAGTGGGCGAGGACATGCCCGATGGGAACATCGTCCGGCGATCAGGGAAAGCCGGGGATGCGATGACCTCTCAACAAAGCGGGGATGGAACGGGCCCAACCCCGTTCCATCCCCGGATAGGCTTTCGTTGATCGAGGGCCTATGCCTTCGGTTCCACCATGGCGGCACGAATCCGTCTCCACGCGGCGACGAACATGCCGTTGCCGCCGGTCTGCTGAGGCCAGAGCGTCAACTGATTACTCGTCGGCGCCACATCGGGCGTGAAGGGATTCTGGAGCAGAACCGGCTCAAAGTCCGGGTGTTCCGCGGCGAAGGCGTTGGCGATGTCGGTGGTCTCCGCACGAGTCAACGTGCAGACGGCAAACACCAGGCGGCCGCCTAGTTTCACCGAGGGGGCCACGTTATGCAGCATGGAGTGCTGCACGGCGGCGAGCTCGGCCACGTCGGTCGCGGTGGTGGTCCAACGCGCGTGCGGATTCCGTCCCCAGGTACCAAGGCCCGAACAGGGCGCGTCCACCAGGATGCCGTCGAACTGTGAGGCCGTGGGGGGGCGTTCACCACCGTCCCAGCGAGTCGCGCGGTAGTTGAAACACTCGGCACGCCCGGCGCGTTCACGGAGACGTTCGAGGCGCCAGTCAGCACGGTCAGTCGCGTAAATCAATCCACGGCCGCCCATGTAGTCGGCGAGATGCAGCGTCTTGCCACCCTCACCCGCGCAAGTGTCCCACCAGAGCTCGCCCGGGCGGGGATCACAGAGATGCCCCACCGCCTGCGAGGCGACGTCTTGGATCTCAAACTGACCGGCTTGGAATTCCTTCAGTCGGAACAGATCAACGGTACCGCCATAGGTAAAGCTTTGCGGCAACGGACCGGGGGTAAGGGCTCCCAGATCGCCCTCGGCAAACCGGGTGATGAGCGCCGGTTCGTGATCCTGGCGAACGCGAACCCAGAGCTTGGGCTCACGCTGCAACGTACGGACCCAGGCGGCATCCACATTGAGCACCTCGCGTGTCCACGCGGGGATCGCGCGGGCGATGAGCTCCTCGTCCGAAATCGAGGCGGGATTCGCAGCAAACTGGTCGGCCAGCGTGTGGGCCTGCGCGATGCGCATCTCCACGGGCGACTCGGGATTGAGCCAGCCAAGCCAGCGAAAGTGACGGAAGATCGACTGGCTCACGTGCGCCTGGGCTTCAGGGGCCAGACTGCGGCGGCGCTTGAGCTCCTGGCGCAGGGCGGCGTCGGCGGCGAGGTCGGGTCCGACCTTGGACAGGATCCGCTCGATCAACTGCGGAACCGTCAGCGGAGTGCCCGGATCGCCGGGCTTTTCCTTCGACGCGGCGGCTGCGGCCTTCATCGCCGCGCGAATGGCGCGTGGCGGCTTGGGATTCGTTCGAGCCGGCTTCGAACTGCTTGAGGCAGCGGGCTTCGTCGGGCTGGACTGCGGATGCCCCTTGCGGGCCCTCGAAGCCGGAGCGGCTACATCATCGGATTCCTCATCGTCACGACGCTGCGGCGGACGCGGTGGGCGCGGCGAAGATGGGGCGGAATCGCCCGTGGGCTTGCGCTTGATGAAGCGGTCGTAAAAGGGCTTGGGCTCCGTCGGACGGGGGGTCCGGGGGGCACGCTGCATCGGAGGCTGCGGGGACTCCGACTGCGATTGCGCATCCGGCACGGGTTCAAAATCACCACTCGCCGCGACCCGGGGGGCCGGACGCCCGGCACTCCAGAAGGGAGGTCGGGACCCGGAGGAGCCGCCACCGGGTCGCGAATCCGGACGAAACGACGGACGACGCGGTCCGCGCGGATCGGCGTCAGGACGACTCGGCCGATCGGATGCATAGCCCCGATTTCCTTGGTTTGATTCGTACCCACGGCTCGGACGATCAGACGCGTAGCCCCGGTTTCCTTGGTTTGAGTCGAATCCGCCGCTCGGACGATCCGACCCATATCCACGATTCGGAAGCGGGCTCCGCGAATCGGAACGGGCCGGCGGACGGGAATCCGAACGATAATTCGGACGTGAGTCGGGACGTGAGTCGGGACGCGATTGCCCCTCAGGGGCTTGATTGCCGGACCAAAAGGGACGATCGCCACGGCGGATCGAATCGCGCTCGGAACGACCCGGACGCGGTCCGCGCTCGGTGCGCATTTGCACTTCGCTGGTGCCATCCGGACGGAAGGACAGGCGCTCCTTCGTCATCGGGCGCGCCGACGGACGGGCAAAGGGACGATCGGAACCACCCAACTGCGGCCCGGTCGACTCCCCTGGACGCGGAGCGGGACGACGATACTCCGGGCGGCCAGGTGGGCGCTGGGAGTCAGTGGGACGGGTGGGGCGAAAAGACGGTCCGGAACGGAACGGCTGGGGACGGCGGTCAGGGCCGCCGGGACGTTGATTCATTTCTTGGAAGTGGGAAGGCGTCCGGTGAGACGGAGCGCATGGACTTTGGCGACCGTGCCCATGTAGTCGGCAGGATCCGCCAGCGGCACGGCCGCCAGGATCTCCTCCTTGGCACGCGGGGCATCGCCGACGGCCTCAAAATAGAGGCCGAGGTAAAGATGGGCGTAGAAGGTCTGGTACTTGAGCTGGGAGGCGGCCGGGGATCCGGCGGCGGCGGCGGCCAGCACGTCCTCGGGCTTGGCCTTGCCGGCAAACAAGTCGTGGATCTGCTTCATCGGCACCCGCGTATCGCCGCTGATGGGAATCAGCTTCTTGCGAGCCGCTTCCGCGGACTGCTCCCTTGTAGTGCAGAGGAAGTGCCACACGGCATTCTCCACGTCCTCCGGATTGACCGTCTGATGCTGCTCAAACTGCTCGCGTCCATCCCGGAAGCGTCCCGCATAATACAAGGCAATCCCGCGCTGCCAATTGTGCGGCGCCGCCTTGGGCTGAAGCTCATTCATACGGTCGAAATCCGCGGCCGATTCCGCGAACAGGCCCAGCTTGAAGCGAACCGTGGCTCGTTCCCGAAAGAGGTAGCCGGAATCGTTCTGGAGCTTGATGGCGGCGGTGAGGTCCTCATTTGCCTCGGCATAATTGCCAAGGATGCCATTCATCTGCGCGCGCAGGTTGAGCAGACGGTCATCCGCAGGATTCGTCTTCAATCCCTCACTGGCCGCCGCCAGGGCATTGGTGTGCTGGCCCTCTTTCCAGAGCAGCATCGTGCGATCGAAGACGGTCTGCTTAGAATCCGCGGCCAGGATTAGCCCGGAAGCCAGAAGACCGGCAACCGCAGCAATAAACCAGGAACGCCATTTCGACATCAGGGGTCAAACAAAGCGGAAAAGCGGGCTCTTCGCGAGAATTGTTTTTGCTGCACAGGGAACCAGCCCCTTCGTCCTGGAGTCCGGCAGCAAGCGAAGCGAGCTGCCGGTTTGGACAGCCGACCCGCCCTTCACCAACCCTACCGCAACCCACCCGCCGACCCTTCCCCACGTCTTATCGGCGCCCCTCGGTGGCTAAACCCGTCCCGCGCAGCGAAATCAACCCGGGGTCAGACGCGCCTCCAGGGCCGCTTCACTGGCGGCGAACACATCCCGGTGCAAGGAGCCACCTTGGGAGTCCATCGTGACTACCGCCGGAAAATTGGTCACCTCAAGCTCCCAGATGGCTTCGGGCGACCCAAATTTTTCCAGAAAATGAACCGCGCGAACCCGGGTGACACATTCGGCCAACACCTGCGCGGCGCCGCCAATCGCGTGCAGATACACGCACCCATACTTCTGACATCCAGCCAACGTGCGTTCGCCCATCCCGCCCTTGCCGATCACGCCTCGCACGCCGAAGTGACCGATGATCTCGGCCTGATATGGCTCCTCGCGAATCGAAGTGGTCGGTCCAGCGGCCGTGCACTGGTAGGTACCATCGGCCTGCTTCATCATTACCGGGCCACAGTGGTAGATGATCCCGCCCTTCAAATCGACGCCCGGCGGCAATTCGCCGCCTTCATGCAGGTATTTGTGGACGGCATCGCGGCCGGTGTAGAGCACGCCGCTGATCTGGACTTCGTCGCCCATCTTGAGCGAACGGACCGCGGCCTCGGTGAGCGGAGTGGTGAGCGAAATCATGGAAGGAAAGGCGTGCGACGGTTCGGTTCGGTCGGTCAGTAGAGCCAGCCTTCGATGCCGTGAGTGGCATTGAGGATGATGCCCTGGCGGCGATAGGCCCAGCACATGTAGCTGACGCTGACAAAATACGACGCGGGCACCCGGTTCGCGGCGCAGATTTTCACACCCAGCAGCGTCGTCTTTCCGCCAAAGCCCATCGGTCCAATCCCGAGTTCGTTGGCGGTCTTTAGGATGTCCTGCTCCAGCGCGTCGAGCTTGGGATCCGGATTCCGGTCGTCGAGCTTGCGGAGGAACTGCTGCTTGCTGAATTCGTATCCCGTGGCGCGGTCGCCTCCGATGCACACGCCGAGAATGCCCGGGCCGCAGCCCTTGCCCTGGGCCTGAAGGACGGCGTTCAGAATGGAGCGACGGCAGCCGTCCAGATCGCGGTTGGCGTGGATCGACTCGTCGGGCAGCGAATACTGCGCACCAACATTCTCGCAACCGCCGCCCTTGAGAATCAGTCGAATTTCGATCGTCGGTTCGCGATGCTGGTGGAAATGGACGACCGGAGCGCCGGGGCCGAGGTTCGTGCCGTCGTTCTTTCCGGTAATGGAATCCACCGAGTTCTGACGCAGAAATCCCCGCTTGGTTGCCTCCTTGACGGCTTCACGGGTGGCCGCCTCGCACTCGATCTGATCGAAGCCCACCGGGCAGTCCACGTAGAAGATCACGCTACCGGTGTCCTGACAGATGGGCTGCGACTTCCGTTTCGCCAGCTCGATGTTGCGCTCGATGATCTTGAGCGCGCTTTCGGCGATGGTGCCTTTCTTCTCCTGCTCCAGCGAGCGGACCAGGGCGGCGTTCACGTCGTCCGGGAGCTCGGCGGACGTGCGACGAATGAGTTCGATGAGCGACTCCAACAGTGCAGACATGGCGCCGGCACCATGCGGTGGCGCCATCCGAGCGTCAATCGGTCGCGTGGACCGCGCCAAGGTCGATACCCCGTCACACGATCTCCCGTTGCGATCGGCCGTTGAACGACTATCTAAGGAACAGGTGCAACGAACCGGCCCATTCCCCAATTCATGAGTTTCTCTTCCCTCCGCCGCGGAATCACCGCGTGGCTGCTTCTTATCGGATGTCTGGGGCCCTTCTCCGCATCGGCGGCGCGCGTGGCCAACACCACCCTCAAGTTTCCGCCCGCTCCGCCTCAGTTGGGCTACTCCCTGGTCGACGCCTTCGCGGGAATCCGGTTCAGCGAGCCTGTCTGCATGGCATCTCCCCCGGGGGAAACCAACCGGCTCTTTATTTTGGAAAAATCGGGAACCATGGTGGTGATCACCAATCTCGCCGCCCCCACCCGCACGGTCTTCATGCAAATTCCGGTGATGTCGGATTCCGAATCCGGTCTTCTCGGACTCGCCTTTCATCCCGGCTACGCCACCAACCGCCTGTTCTTCCTCGCCCTGACCCGCAATCTGAAAACCACCCTCGGTTCGGGGCGGCATCAGGGCATCGCTCGATTCGAAACATCGCCCACCAATCCCAATCAGGGACTTCCTGCCTCGGAGGTGTCACTCCTCCAGCAATACGACACCGCAGGCAATCATCAGGGCGGCGATCTGCACTTCGGGCCCGATGGTTATCTCTACGCGTCATTCGGCGATGAAGGCCCGCAGTACGACGGCGGGAACAATTCCCAGACCATCACCAAGAATTACTTCTCGGCGATTCTCCGCCTCGACGTCGACAAGCGCCCTGGAAACCTGCTTCCGAATTCGCATCCCGCGGTGACCACCAACTACTTCGTGCCCGCCGACAATCCCTGGGTTGGCGCGACGTCGTTCAACGGAAAAACCGTCGATCCGACCAAGGTTCGCACCGAATTCTACGCCGTCGGATTCCGCAATCCGTGGCGCATGTCGTTCGATTCCCTCACTGGTCAGCTCTACGTGGGCGACGTCGGACAGGATCTCTTTGAGTGGGTCGACGTGGTGGTCAAGGGCGCAAACTTTGGCTGGGCGTACTTCGAAGGGCTGCATGCAGGCCCCAAGACGGCACCGGCCGGCTTCACCCGGAATACTCCGATTCACGAGTACGCCCACGGGTCCGGTCCCGCCCGCGGGAACGCCATCATTGGCGGGGTGGTCTATCGCGGAAACCGCTTCGCACAACTTTACGGCGCCTACGTGTTTTCCGACAACGGTAGCGGAAACGTGTGGATGCTGCGTCCCAACGGCACCAACGTCGTCGCCTCCCAACGCATCGGCGGCGCTGCCAGCCCGGCGGCCATCGGGGTGGATCCTTCCAACGGGGATGTCCTCGTCGCGCAGGTGGGCGGGCAAATTCTGCGCCTGACCTACGATGCCACCCCCGTCGGAGCGCCGCTGCCGGCAACCCTCGCCGACTCGGGAATCTTCAGTGATGTCGCCACGCTAAAGCCCCAGCCGGGCATCGTGCCCTACGACCTTAATGTCCCCTTCTGGTCCGATGGCGCCCTGAAGCGCCGCTGGTTTTCGGTGCCCGATCCCACCGCGAAGATCGCCTTCAGCCGCGAGGGTACCTGGCAGTTCCCACAGGGCTCAGTCTGGGTGAAACACTTCGATCTCGAACTCACCAACGGGGTGCCAGAGTCGCGACGACGCTTGGAAACACGCGTCATCGTGAAGACCACCAACGACGTTTACGGCGTGACCTACCGCTGGGATGACGCCCAGAAAAACGCCTTCCCGGTTCCCGAGGCAGGCCTCGACGAGTCCTTTGTGATCCACGACGGCACCACCACCCGCAATCAAGTCTGGCACTATCCTGCGCGATCCGAGTGCCTCACCTGCCACACTGCCGTCGGGGGTTTGGCACTGGGCTTCAACACGGCCCAATTGAATCGCGACGCGGATTCCGGCGACGGCGTCCAGAACCAGATTCAATGGCTGAACGCCAACGGCTACTTCACCGCCGCGGTGACGACTCTTCAAACGCTTCGAACCCTGGTCACCGCCAGCAACGCGACGGCAAGTTTGGAATCGCGGGTTCGTTCCTACCTCGCCGCCAACTGTTCGCAGTGCCACCAACCCGGCGGCCCCACCCCGGCGGCATTTGACGCCCGCTGGTCCACCCCGACCCGCCTCGCGGGGTTGGTCAACGGCACATTGAACGCTTCGGGTTCCGATCCCGCCATGCGCGTGATCGCCCCAGGCGCGCCAGAATCCTCGGAAATGCTCGAGCGGATTTCTAAGCGCGGCGCTGAGCAGATGCCGCCGCTCGCCTCCACCGTGGTGGACACCAATGCCGTCCAGTTGCTCACCGAGTGGATCACCACGCAGGCCGGTTCCGTGATCTCGTTCAACGAATGGCAACGATCCCACTTCAATGACCCCGCCTCCGCAGCCGCTGCGGCGATCGCGGATCCCGATGGCGACGGCGCCAGCAACGAACTAGAATTCCTCACCGGTACCGATCCCCGCAATCCCGTCGACGTTTGGAAAGTCTCCGCCCGTCTGAACTCCGGTACGCTTGAGATCCGCTTCCCACGTCTCGCCAATCGGGCCTTCGAAGTTCAATCGAATGCCGATCCCTCGAACGCTGCAGGGTGGCAGCCTCTTGACACACCGGACAATCGTCCCTCGTTTTCCGCCATCGCCTCAGAGGGCGTGGTGACCGACTCTCAGGTAAACGACCAGCGACGCTTTTATCGGGTGCGGGTAATCGAACCGTGAATGGTTGTTCGAACGATTCGTGCCGCGGGCGCGCTTGAAGGCCGTCAACGCCCCGTTGAAAAACCGGACTTCCGACCAGCCGATGGCATCAACCACGCGAGCGCGATCCCCAACGCCATCGAGGAAAGCATTCCGGCGATGAACGAGCCCGGCAGGGTCGTCATCGAGTGAAATTGCGCGTGATGCGTGTCATCGGTCATGAAGTTCGACATCCACTCGCTGGTACCCTGTCCCAAAATCTGGAGCAGCCCGCCAAGGCCCACCACCACGGCGAAGATCCGGAGCCGGTTGGCGAGAATCCAATCAAGGCCAGCAAACCGAACCCCGACAACCCGCCGAGCGACCCAAACCGCGAGAAGGACCGGTATCACGTCGTTCATCAGAATGCCATACCCGATGGCCCTTAGATTTCCAAAGTCACTGGGCCGGCCTGTCGTCGGGCCAACCCAAAGCATCCACTTATTCCAAAGTCCCAACGAACGCCAATAGCTCAAAGCCAGCCATCCCAGGGCCATCCAAAGCAATCGCCACCGCCACACACCCCAGGGGTGAACCCGACCGAATTCCGGTTCCAGATCGCCCGGTGACCCAAGGCGCTGAATCGAGAGTTGAAATGCCTCTCGCGGCGAAAGCCCTCGACCCTGGAGATCCACAATTGAGGTGCGAAGGTGTTCCTCCAATTCGGCGGATGCATCGGGGGTCACCGAAGGCTGCGCGGCGAGCTGCAGGCGCCACTGGCTAAGAGCCGTCTCTAAGTCGAAGCAGGTTGGGGATTCCATAATTGGATCAGAGTGTTGTGGACCGTCAGCCAGTTGGCCTTTTCCTCCTTGAGTGTCTTCCCGCCCTTGGTCGTGAGTCGGTAGTACTTCCGCTCCCGCCCGCTCTCCGACTTGCGCCATTCCGCGGTGATCAACTTGTCCCGCTCCAGTCGATGCAGCACCGGATAGAGCATCCCTTCCGTCCATTGCACCTCCTCACCCGACAGCTCTCGAACCCGTTGAATGATGGCGTAGCCGTAACTCTCGCCCTCGGCGAGTAAGGATAACACCAGGGGCGTCGACGACGCAGCAATCAGATCTCGCGGCAGCACACCATCAGCTATACCTTGCTCACTGAGGTATGCAACGAAAAACCCGCGAAACAGAGAAGAGGAATTCGCACGCCAGGAACGCCAAGCTGCAAAGTCCAAACAGCCGAGCGCAAGCGGCGATTCAAGATAGGGGCTGTGCTGCTGCGCAGCCGTGACTGTCCGTTCCCGACGCGTGGAATTGCACCGAGCACGGGGAGCGGCTCAATCCCTGTAGGTGAGGGCGAGCGGCGGATGATTTCCCTCGTTCGGGGAGCCACGTCGGCGCTTCGCTGGCCGCGGCTAAGTGACGGCCGAGCGGCAGCTCGGCCCCACCGTGTTACGAGGAATCTACTTTGCGGCGTGGCGCCCTTTACGTGACACCCCTCAGATCTGCGGAGAGGTTTTCACGCCAAGAACGCTAAGCCGCGAGGAGGAGCCATTGTGGAGTGCGGAGGCAAAGCGCAGCGGCGACACCGCTATGGCCCCCGGGTGCTGGAGCCGACCGCCGGTGATTTCGCCTACGAGGTGAGGAAGAGGGAGACGAGGGTATTTCGAAAGGGTTGTCGTGTCGGCGGGATCGAGAGCGGTGTGGCACTTCGTTTCCGACCGCACTCCACACGGAACACGGACCTTCGACATTAGACTTTCGACCTTCGACTCAGCCCCCCATTCACACTCGTCAACAATTCCCCCTTGACTGTCATACTGTACTAGGCCAGTCTATCTCCAGTCACTCCCATGGTCGTTCACCTCAATTTTAAATCCGGCGTTCCGGTTTACCTGCAAATTGTCCAGCAGGTTCAGTCAGCGGCGGCTTCGGGCGTCCTGCGACCCGGGGATGCCCTGCCTTCGGTCCGCGTCCTGGCCGAGGAACTCCGAATCAACCGCAACACCGTCTCGCGCGCCTACGCCGAACTGGAAAAGGAAGGCGTCCTGGAACTGCGTCAGGGCAGCGGATGTTTCGTGAAGGTTCCCTCCGCCTCACCGTTGAAGCGATCGGCCCGCGCCGACCGGCTCGCCACCGAACTTGATGCCGTGATCGTGCAGGCCCACCACCTGCAGATCGCCGACGGCGCCCTCCGCTCCCTGCTCGACGAACGTCTCGCCGACTTTCATCAGCGACAACGCGACAACGGGTAAAACCGGCCGCGGGGCGGCCGAGTCCAAAGTCCAAAGTCCAAAGTCCAAAGTCCAAAGTCCAAGGATCGA
>JANXMD010000773.1 GCA_025354845.1 Verrucomicrobiota bacterium
GTTGGGCGCTCCATGCCTTGAGGTTTTTGTCCGTCGTAACGGAAGAAACGGCGTTGGCCCCGTTGTAGCCCTCCGACGCGACTTTCTCGGCAATCTCCCGCGCCTTACCCAGAGCTTCCATCTTGCTGGAGAAGCCGAGGCGCTTCGTTCCAAGCCAACCTTTCCGGCGGCAATCAACGATGAAGTAGGTTTCGCCGTTTTTCTGGTAGGATCGGACTGCCGGGAAATCTGTTCGGATCGTCTTCATCGCGGAACGGGGGAAGTGTCACGCAAAGGAGAGGAAAAGCGAGCCAGTTGTCAGAAAACTGACAGAAAATAATTAATTCGCAGAGTGCGGATTTCTTCACAACCAGTTGGTTATCAACTGGAGCCGGTGGTCGGGATTGAACCGACGACCTACGGTTTACGAAACCGTTGCTCTGCCACTGAGCTACACCGGCGTCACTGCTGCTGACACCCCGTTGCGAGGAGTCGAGCGAGGGGTTTAGGTACCGACTCGGACGCCCGCTCGCAAGCTTCATTTCCGCACGCACCAGATCCCCCGCCGCTCGCAAGCCCACCAGCGGGGTTTCCCCTTAGTTTTGCATCCAGGTTCAAGCGCTGGGGGAATCCGCCTCGTCCCCTCGACGGCTACCGGCGCCCGTCCAACTCATAGCGTCGGCCACTACGACCTGATCGTTGCCTTTTGCCTTCGTCCTCAGCGACTACGCCCGGGTCCGATTCAGGAATCGCTGGTAGAGGAAGGACGCCACCATCGCGATCACCGCAGTGCCCGCGAAGGCCGCGATGCGATAGAGCGAGCCCAATTGCGCCAGGTCGTGCAGGAACAGTTTTCCCAAGGTGGCCACCAGCAGCCCCAATCCCGCGTACCGGGCTCCGCTCAGCCGGCGTGCAATTCCAAGGACGATGAGTCCGAAAGCAAAAAGGCCCCAGGCTATGGTGTGAGCGAGGTCGCGACCCAGATTGTCCGAGAACTGAAAGGTCATGGAATATCCAGTGCTAAACCAATCGGCGATCTCGATGTTCACCAACAGGAACAACAGCACCGTTCCGAGGCTCGCCAGGAGGGACCGATCGGGGAATGAAGCGTCCAACCCTTCGCGCTTCGGCAACCATCGGGAAGCCCCAAACAGAGCGGCGATCACCGTGCCAAAAGTGTAGAGCGACGGATTGAAGATCCGCGTTGAGGCGCGCGGCACCAGATCCCAGACCGTCGGATCCATCGCCATGCGAACAAACGCGATTCCCAGCAGCGTCACCGCCAGTACCCGAAGTCCCCGATGCGGCACTTTGCGAACCAGTGCACAAAGGGCGGCGCCTTCCAGGGCCCACCCGAGAGTAAGCCAGCTGTGATGAAATTGAACCGGGACGATCAATGTCAGGAAGAGGAGGGTCACACCGGCCATCCAGGCGCGCTGGGTGAGCAGCAATTTTGGATTCTCCGACGGCTCACGCCACACTCGGAGAAAGGCGAGGGCACTCGGAATCGCGAAGCAGGCGGGAATGAAGCCCGGAAACGCATACACATTTCCGGTCCGAATACGCGCAAAGACCCACAGGAAGGCCACCGGCCCAGACATCGCGCCGACCACCCAGGCAAGTTGCTTCTGCCCGACGGTGCGGTTGAACACGATCGGAAACGCCAGGAATGCGAGGTGGAATCCGACCATCCAGGCGACCGGCCAGCCCCACAGGGGACCGCGGCCAACGCCCGTAGCGATCCATGCGCCTTCGAGCAGGCCAATACCGATGAGTCCGGCGAGCAGCAGGCTCGAAGGAGTGGAGCGATGCAGGACGCGAACCAAGCCAAAGATCACCACGACCAATCCCGCCGCCACGGCAAAGACCGGAATCGGATTCTGGGGCATGAAACGGAGGACCAGCAGAATCAACAAGGCAAACGGCATCAGCGCCGAAAAACTCGGCATCCAGCGCCGAACCCGATCCTCCATCGAGTCACTTCCCTGCCCAAGGCTGCGCAGTCCCGGGATCCACGCGGCTGTGAAGGCCAGGAAAACCACGGCTGATCCGCCAATGACCACCAATCCCTCGGTCCATTCAAGAGCCTGAACCGGCGTGGCCATCAACCACGTGCCGATCAGCACCGCCGACAGGACAAAGACGGCGAGGAATCCAAAGACCGCGCCGGTAATCCAGGCGAGCGCCATGGCAAAACAATTCACCACCAACACGCAGCCCCAAAGCAAGGACGACACCGACAGTTCGCGAAGGATTGGCACCAGCAGAAGCAGCAATCCGATCGCGGGAACGAGTTGTCGGTGCAGGGGCGTCTTGGCACAGAAGGATTCCTTGGATCGGATCCGGTGCATGCAGAGCGGAACGGCGGTATGGAGCGCCGAAAACACGATGGGCAAGGCCAGCGCGAGCGACATTTGGTCCTGCTTAAGTCCGTCAAGACTCCAAAAGCCATCGAGCACAAACACCAGCACCGCGCCCACAAACTCCAAGCTGGCCAGCGCAGGAGTGGCCATGGCAACCAGCAGCAGGAGGAAATCCGCACCGAACGCGATGGCGAATCCCGACCCCGCCATGTCAGCAGTCGAGCGACTTAGCACCAAGTTGTAGCTGACCAGAACGGCGACAAGAGAAAGCAGCGCCGGAGCGACTGCGGAATCCTTCACCGTCCGGCCCTCGCGTCGGGCAATCACCCATCCGCCAAAGAACAAGAGCGGAAAGCCGAGGAACACGGCCTGCGCGATTCCCATTTTTTCCGGGGTAAAGAACTGGGCAAACCAAGCTCCTTGCATGGCGACGGTGCCCAAGGCGGCGAGTGATAGCAGGTGATTCCATCGACGGACCCGGACGACCGCCAGAATGCCGACGTTGAGAATGGCGACGTAACCGAAGAGCCCGCCCGGCGAATCCACGCCGGTGGACAACATCACCGGGGTATGGAATCCGCCGAGCATGCCCAGCACAGCGACGACCTGCGCGCCGCGGTTGACGGCAAAGGTGAACGCAACCGCGGTCACCAAAGACATGAGCAGGAAGGTGAGCCCGAGGGTAAACGCTTCGAAGCGGAACAGGATGCGGCAGGCGAAAACGGTCGCGTAGAGAATCAAGATTCCCGTGGCTCCGAGCGACTGGGACACGATGCGGTCCCCCTCCCTTCGCCACAACCAGGCGGCGGCGACCAATGCGGATCCGAGTCCGAAACCGCCGACCGCCCGGAGCGCGGGCGGGATGAGGTTGTGTTCGATCGAATAGTTGAGCCCGAACGCCGCGGCAAAAAAGAGGGCCAGTCCACCCAACCACGCGAACAGCTTCACACCGACAAACTGCTCCCACTCAAATGCG
>JANXMD010000788.1 GCA_025354845.1 Verrucomicrobiota bacterium
GGGCCGTTGGCCCGCGGGGGAATAAGTCCAAAGTCCAAAGTCCAAAGTCCAAAGTCCAAAGTCCAAAGTCCAAAGTCCAAAGTCCAAAGTCCAAAGTCCAAAGTTCACAGCGTTTTGAGGGCCTGGGTATGAGCGCGACGGGAGAGGCGGATCCGCACTCTCACGAGATGCGGCTACCGGATGCGGCTACAATTCCAGAGGGCTACATCCCCTGCGGCCATTGCTCGGCAGGCTCGTAACCGAGCACGGTGCGGGCAACCGTCACGTCGAGCCGCGTTTCCCGGACCGGCTTGCTGGTGCCATTCACGATCAGGAACCGCACGGACTCCGGCGCCTCAACACAACAGGCGAAGAAGCGGCCGGCATCGTTCGGACTCAGGTAGACGTCATGGGCCCATTCCGTCGCGCGGATTTCCTCCTCCTGCCCAGGTCGCGGACACCACCCCAGCCGGGCGGCGATCACGCTGATTCCATACTGCTCGCTGAATCCTCGTCCTGCCGCCTCCAGGAACATCTTGGTCGCCGCATACCAGCCACGCGGACTGACCGGCTGGTGTTCGAAGACCGGAATATCGCCGCCGATCTGTTGCCACCAGTTCACCTGCCCGCTGCTTGCCAGGACGATTCGGCAAACGCCCGCCGCCCGCGCGGCCTCCAGCACGTGATAGAGTCCGACCACGTTGTTCGGAAGAAGTTGGGTGAGAAAATCCTCGTCATCCGGAGTGGCGGCCAGATGCACCAGGCACCCGACGCCAGCCAATGCCCGGTCCAAAGCCGGGCGATCGGTGAGATCTCCAATCTGCGTGGATGAAAGGCCTCCCGACGGCACGCGATCGAACCCGCGAACCTCGTGTCCGCGGCGCTGCAATTCGGCAACTACCGCACGACCTATTTTTCCGGAAGACCCGGTGACCAGAACTGTCTGACTCATGGCTGGCAGCGTATCCGGACGCCCCCGAGTGTCCATCACCGCGCTTGTTCCGCCGGAAACCCCAACCTAGGCTCGCGAAGTCCCCGATGAATTGGAACGTCCTCATTACTGCATCGCCGCTGGCGGACCCGGTCGGAGCCACTGCACGCACACTCCTCGGCGGGTCGGAGTTCACTCTCGTTCACCCGCCGAAGTACGGCCCGCTGCCGGAGGCGGAGATTCGTCCGCTGCTCGCCGGAATGGATGCGGTGTACTCCAGCGTCGATCGCTACACCGCAGCGGTCCTCGCGTCCGCCGAGGCCTCCCGATTGAAGCTGATTTCACGCTGGGGCGTGGGCTACGACTCGATCGACGTCGCGGCGGCCACGCGCGAAGGGATCGTGATCGCCTACACGCCAGGGCTGTTGAACGAGGCGGTCGCAGACTACGCCATGGCCCTGCTGTTCGCGGTCGCCCGGCGGGTTCACGAGGGCCACGTCTCCATGCGTGCCGGGAAGTGGGCGCCCACCTGGGGTCATGACATCGCGGGGAAAACGCTCGGTCTTGTGGGCTGCGGTCGCATCGGTCAGGCGGTGGCGAAACGCGCCGCAGGATTCGGCATGCGCCTGCTCGCCTTTGATCCGATCCCAAATGCCGACGCGGCGAGCCTCGGAATCGAATTTGTCCCGCTCGATGCCCTGCTGGCCGAATCCGACTTTGTCTCGCTGCACGCCGCGCTCACGCCCGAAACGCGTGGGCTCATGGGAGAGGCCCAGTTCCGGAAGATGAAGCGCAGCGCGTACCTCGTGAATACGGCCCGCGGCGCCGTGGTGGACGAGACGGCGCTGATTCGTGCTTTGAGCGACGGCTGGATCGCCGGCGCCGCGATCGACGCCTTCATCACCGAGCCCCTCCCGGCGGATCATCCACTCATCCAGGTTCCAAACCTGTTGCTCACGCCGCATCAGGCCTCTTTCGGCTTCGATACCGGATCGCGCGTCAGCGAGGCCGCCGCACAGGCCATCGTGGATTGCCAAGCCGGCCGGCGTCCCCGCTGGGTGGTGAATCCGGAAGTGTTCAACACCCCCTCTCTCCGTCTTTCCCGATGAAAACCAATCCTGTCCGCGCCAAACTCAAACGCGGCGAACCCGCCGTCGGCACCTGGCTCACTCTTACCGATTCGGTCTCCGCACAACTCATGGCCAGCACGGGCCTGGACTGGCTCAACGTCGAGCTGGAACATTCGCACCTCACCTTCGACCACGCCGCGCACGCCT
The DNA here is from genome assembly GCA_025354845.1 of Verrucomicrobiota bacterium. Lineage (GTDB taxonomy): Bacteria > Verrucomicrobiota > Verrucomicrobiia > Limisphaerales > UBA9464 > CAIVQB01. The sequence continues at coordinate 2,188 of JANXMD010000788.1, forward strand.
TCGCCATCATTGCCGCCACCGGGTGCGTCCCCTTGGCCCGGGTGCCGTTCAACACCACCGAGAACATCAAGCGCGTCCTCGACAACGGCGCCTGGGGCATCGTGGTGCCCCTGGTCAACACGCGTGCCGAATGTGAGGCGGTGGTGAACGCGGCGCGCTACCGTCCATTGGGGAAACGCACCATCGGTGGACAGCTCGGTCCGGCGAATTTTGCCACCGACTCCGCGACCTACTTCGCTCGTGCCAATGACGAACTCCTCGTGGTGGTCATGGCCGAGACCGCCGAATCCGTGGCCAACATCGACGAGATCCTGAGTGTTCCGGGAATCGACGTCGTCTTCGTCGGGCCCAACGACCTTCACGCGTCCCTGGGAGCCGCTCCGGCGTTTGACAGCCCCCTGCCTGCCTTCACCGAGGCCTTGGCCAAGATCCTCGCGAGTGCGAAACGACACGGGGTGGCTCCAGGCATTCATGTTCCCGACGCAGCCCAGGCAAAACGCCGCATCGCCGAGGGCTGGCAGTTTGTCGCCATTTCCAGCGAGGTGGGGCTGATGCTTGCCAAGACGGCCGAGGTCGTGAAGGAGCTCGGGCTCGGCGCCGGAACCGCCGCGGTGAAGTATTGATCCCCTTCCCCATGAAGATTGTTGTTCTGGATGGTCACACTCTGAATCCCGGTGACCTTGACTGGGGAGCTCTCCAAGCGCTCGGGGAGTGCACGATTCATCCCCGAATTGCACCCGCGGAAACCGTTCGCGTCGCCGCGGAGGCAGCGGTGCTGATCAGCAACAAGGTGATTCTCGGCCGCGATCACCTCGCCGCGCTGCCGGCACTGCGCTACATCGGGGTCACGGCTACCGGGTATAACAACGTGGACGTGGCCGCCGCTCGGGAACGTGGCATCGTGGTCACCAACGTTCCCGCCTACAGCACCCGATCGGTCGCCCAGCACGTCTTCGCCCTCCTCCTCGAGTTCACCCATCACACCGGCAACCACTCCGATGGCGTGCGGGCCGGCCGCTGGGCGAGCGCGGAGGACTGGTCGTACTCCGATCACCCGCTGCTGGAACTCGACGGACTCACCCTGGGGATTATCGGCTACGGACGCATTGGGGCTGCCGTCGGGACCATTGGCGCCGCCCTGGGCATGCGCGTGATCGCCACTTCACCTCGTACGCGCCCGCTTCCCCCCGGCGTGGAGGCCAGCTCAATCGAGGCGATTTTCTCGCAGAGCGATGTGATCAGCCTCCACTGCCCGCTGACTGCGGAAACTCGTGGGCTGGTCAACGAAGCGCGTTTGGACTCCATGAAATCCACCGCGTTTCTGATCAACACGGCGCGGGGTCCTCTAGTCGATGAAGCCGCCCTGGCCCAAGCGCTCAACACCGGACGCATTGCGGGCGCGGGACTGGATGTGCTGTCCATCGAACCTCCTGCCACGGACAATCCCCTGCTCACCGCGCGGAACTGCATCCTCACTCCGCATCTCGCGTGGGCCACTCGTGCTTCCCGTTCGAGGTTGATGGCGGTCACCGTGGAAAATGTCCGAGCGTTCCTGAGCGGCGCTCCGCAAAACGTCGTGACGTGACTCCGTTTGGATATTGCCTGAATGCCAGCACGATCCGGGGCACTCCCGTGCTTCGTCAGATCGAAGTGGCCGCCGCCGCCGGTTTCGGCGCGTTGGAGCTCTGGTTTGCCGACACTGACGCGCACCTCGCCGCTGGCGGCACTTTGCGTGAGATCCGCACCGCCTTGACCGATGCGGGGCTATGCGTCCCGACACTGATCTATTTCTCCGGCTGGTTTGAGTGCGCCGAGCCGGATTGGCCCCGCATCAAGGACGCCTGCGCCCGCCGGATGGATCAGGCTTCGCAACTCGGCGCGACGCATCTCATCTGCAGCCCGCCGGAGGGCGCGGCCGACATTGCCCTCGGTGCGAGCCGCTATCGGAAGTTGCTAGACCTGGGAACCGAGACGGGAGTCGCCCCCATTTTCGAGTTCCTCGGTTTCGTCGAGAAATACCACAGCATCGAGGCGGCGCTGGACGTCCTGGCACTCGCCGGCGGTGGCACTACGGTGCTCGATCCCTTCC
>JANXMD010000817.1 GCA_025354845.1 Verrucomicrobiota bacterium
GTCATCACCTTCGACCATGGCAGCACCGCCAACCGGTTGGTGGGGGAATTGTTCATCTCCATCGAGGATGCGGAGCAGCAGGCGACGGAGTTCGGAACAGACTGGAACTCCGAGCTCGCGCGCTATGTGATTCACGGGCTGCTGCATCTGCGCGGGTACGAGGATCTCACTCCGGGGCCACGCCGCGCGATGAAGCGCCTTGAGGGCCGCTTGTTGCGCCAGGAGGCCGCGCTGGCCGAGGCGCTGAAGGAGGCTCCGAAACCGCGTGTGACGGCCCGATCCCGGAAGCGATGACGCCGGAACGGTCCAGCGGCCTGATCGTGCGCGTCCGTCCGCTGACGGATACCAGCCTGATCGTCCACTGGCTTTGCGCTGAGACCGGCAGGATTGGCACCGTCGCCAAGGGGGCTCGCACGCCGAAGTCCGCCTTTGCCGGGAAACTCGACATCGGATTCGAGGCCGAGTTTGGATTTCAGCGATCACCACGGAGCGACCTGCATCCGCTTCGCGAGGTGGTGGTGCGCTCCATGAATACCGGACTCCGCGAAGACTATTCGCGCCTGACCCAGTGGGCGTATGGTGTGGCGTTGCTGGAATCGCTGACCGAAACCGAGACGCCATTGCCCGAAGTCTATGATGTGTTCCTTGGATTCCTGCATCATCTCGCTGTGTCTTCGGTGCAACCACGAACGGTGTTCGCTCTCGAATTGCGGCTGCTTTCGGTGCTTGGACTGGAGCCGGAACCCGTGCCTTCGGCGGGGACGCTGCTGCGGGATCTCGTGGATCTCCCCTGGGAAGGTCTCGCCGCCTTGAAACCGTCCGCCGTCCAGGTGCGATGGCTCAATGGGTCGTTGCATCGCGCCGTGGTGATGCAGGCCGGGCGCCTTCCGCGTGGCCGGCCCGAGGCGATCGGCGGGTGAACGCCTTCCGGTGTCACGAATCGAGGGGTTGGGTTGCGTGGCCTCCGATTCGCGTTAGTCTCCGGCTCCGCTGACGGTTTAACCCCTGCTTCGATCCTCAATCGACCATGAATCCCATTTCCACCGCGACGCTTCTGGAAGCTCTCCACTGGCGCTACGCTACCAAGAAGTTTGACCCGACCCGCAAGATTCCTGCCGAGACCTGGGCGGCGCTGGAGCAGGTGCTGGTGCTCGCTCCGAGCTCTTTCGGTATTCAACCCTGGAAGTTCATTGTGGTCACCGATCCCGCAGTACGCGCCAAGCTGGTGCCGGCTTCCTGGGGTCAGACCCAGCCGGTGGAGGCGTCCCATCACGTGGTCTTTGCGGTGAAGAAGGGAGTCGGTGAACCGGAGATTACCCATTACATCGCCCGTACTGCCGAGGTTCGTGGCCTTTCTGTCCAATCGCTGGAAGGCTTCAAGAACGTGATGCTCGGCAGCCTCCAGAAGGCCGCCGCGGGTGGTTATTTGGACACCTGGCAGACACACCAAGTCTACATCGCGTTGGGGCAATTCATGACCAGCGCCGCAGTGTTGGGTATCGACGCCTGCCCGATGGAGGGCATCGATCCCGCACGGTATGACGAGATCCTGGGGCTGACTGGCACCGGGTTTACGACCGTCGTCACGTGCGCCGCCGGCTACCGCGCGGCCGATGACAAATACGCGCATCTGCCCAAGGTGCGATTCCCGGTGGACGAGGTGGTCACCCGCATTTGAGCCGGCGGCGTCCCTCGGGCGCTGCGATCATGAGGTCGCGGTCATCCGCTTGAGCCCGACCAGGGTCCAGGCGCGGGCAATCCGGTCCCCGCGGACTTCGTAGATCATCGTCAATTCGAGCGTGCCCGGGCCTTCGGGGAAGGTCCGGGTTACCTCCTCGTGGTCCACCACCATCGAGCCCATCACGATCCGTTGCAGCAGCCGCGCGTGGAGATTGGTCTCCTGGAACCGGAGTTGAAAACGCTGGCGGATGGCTTCGCTCCCCTGGGCTAGCAGGGTGGTTGGGTGTTCGAACAATTGAGCGTCCACAGCGTACACCTGCAGCAGCGCCTCCAAATCGCGCGCGTTGTAGGCATCGAGCTGGCGCTGCACGACCTCCCCGGCGTTGGAACTGGAGGAGACCTGCGTCAATTGGGAGTTCATGAGGAATCAGGTAGAGGCGGATGAAACCCGAAATAGCCGCTCGTGTCGGGCGGTGGTCCGGCGCCAGGGAAAGTCACACGTCGGTACCGGATCGAAGAACGGCGGGCACTGGGGGTCAATGCGAATCCCCCCCGCGATGCCACGTTCTCCCGTGTTGCAGGAGTCGGGGCCCCTGGTCCACGCTTAGGTCGCCCTGCGCCCCGTCTCCATCGTACCGTTCCAGATTTTCCGATTCCCGCATGAAAGCCGTCGTGTTCTCCGAAGTGCAACGCCTCGCCGTGGATCATGTCGCTAATCCCGTGGCGGCGGCCGGCGAGGTTGTCGTTCAGATCAAGGCCGCGGCGCTGAATCACCGCGATGTTTGGATCAAGACCGGGCAGTATGCCGGATTGAAGTTCCCGGTGATCCCCGGATCCGATGGTGCGGGCGTGGTTTCGGAAGTGGGTGAGGGGGTCGATCCCGAGTGGCTGGGGCGTGAGGTGATCCTCAATCCGTCGCTGGATTGGGGACATCACGAGCGGACCCAGGAGCCGCGGTTCAGCATTCTGGGCATGCCCAAGGACGGCACCTTGGCTGAGGCCATTCACGTTCCCGTGGGCCAGCTCGCCCCCAAGCCCGCGCATTTGTCCTGGGAGGAAGCCGCGGCACTGCCTCTGGCTGGCCTCACGGCCTATCGCGCCGTGTTCAGCCGGGCGGATCTGCAGGCGCACGAGAAGATTCTCATCCACGGCATCGGTGCCGGCACCGCGATGTTCGCTCTGCAATTCGCCGTGGCCGCAGGGGCCGTCCCGTTTGTCACCTCCAGTTCCCCGGAGAAGCTCCTCAAGGCAGCGCAACTCGGTGCCCGACACGGAGCGCTCTATACTCACGGGGGCTGGGCGAAGGAATTCTCCGATCACTTCGGGCAGTTCGACGTGATCATTGAAAGTGCCGGCGGCCCGGGCTTTGGAGACCTGGTGGATCTGGCCGCTCCTGGCGGACGGATCGTGTTTTTTGGCGCGACCCGCGGAAATCCGCCCGAACTGCCCGCCCGCAAGGTGTTTTGGAAGCAGCTCTCGCTCCTGGGCACCACCATGGGCAGTCCAGCCGACTTCGCTGCAATGACCGAGTTCGTGACGCGGAAGGGAATTCATCCCGTCGTTGGATCGGTGTTTCCGCTCGACCGCGTCGCCGAGGCCTTCGACTTGATGGAACGCGGCGCCCAGTGCGGCAAGATCGTCATCCGGATCGCGGAGTAGCCTCCGGGGAACCGGTGGACGCCGTCCGGAATGCCTCCTTGGGAGCGCTTGCGGATGTTCCGCATCCCGTGGTCGGTGGGATTGTTCTTAAGTAATCGGGAAGCGGCCCGATAGCTTGGAGAATGGACGAATACGTCAAAGCGTTCTTCGTGGAGAGTTCCGAGAATTTTGAACGGATCGGAATCCGTTGAGGGCGTGCCTCTTTCGAATCTCCTCCGAGCGCTCATGTGCCGAGTCCTCCTCCTAAACGACGATGACGACGGCGTCGTGATGTGTCGCGTTCTCTGTAAGTTCCTGGCGACTCCGCCGCCGACTTCGCCGTTTTGGCCAGTGGGAAGGATATCCGTTTCGACCGCCGTATGAATTCGCCCTCGCGCAACGTGGTGAAGACGCTGAACCGGGTCCCTGGGCTCGATCAAGCCGGGCCGATGCCCGCGGCGGGTCCTCCGACGGGGGCGACACCCCCTGGCGCCACGTCGTCGTGGCCCGTTCGGGGTGGGGCCGTTCCCACTTCCGGGCAGTCACCGGTAGCCGACCGGTTGGAAGAGGCCGAATTCGAATTCATGCGGGCGCTGGTGCGTGAGCAGGCGGGAATCGTCATCGATCCGCGCCGGGAATACCTGGCTGAATCTCAGCTCCTTGCCTTGATCCGCAGGGAGGGAATCGCCTCCATTCAATCGCTCGTTACGCAGTTGCGCGCCACCCCGGGTGATCCGATGGAGCAAAAGGTGATCGACGCTCTGAGTCCAGACGAGACCGCGTTCTTCCGCGATCAACGGCACTTTGACCTCCTGCGAACGGTGATTCTTCCCGCGGCCATCGAAGCCGGGAGACACGAACGTGTGCTCAATCTCTGGTGTGCCGCCGCCGCGACGGGACAGGAGGCCTACAGCATACTCATGCTGGTTCAGGAGCACTTTCCGGAGGTGCTTGAATGGAATCTTCGCATCCTCGCGACGGACCTCTCCTTCGAGTCCCTCAACCGTGCCAGGAACGGCCGGTATTCGTTGATTGAGGCCAATCGTGGGCTCCCGGCGTCCCTGCTCGTGAAGCATTCCATGCCTCATGAAATGCT
>JANXMD010000826.1 GCA_025354845.1 Verrucomicrobiota bacterium
GTGATCTCGGAGCAAAACTTGATGCCGAGATATTTGGACAACGCGTAGCCGAGGATCTGGCTGATCACGATCGCGGTCTTCAATCCGATGGCGGTTCCCCAGAGCGTCTCGCCTTGAAATTTCGCCGCCGCGAACGGCTTGCGAAACGCGTACATCGAGAAGTAGGTGCAGAACGCGGCGAGCACGGCGATAACGACGAACACCGGCGCGGGACCCTGCTCCAGCCAGGTGGTGAATCGGCTGGTGACGGGACGTGAAGCAGGGCTGGAGGGAGAAGGAGTTTCGGAGCTCACGAGCTGGTGGGGATGCCGAACGAAGCGCGCTAATTCCCACCGCGGGTGCACGTTCGGGCAAGGGGATTCCGTCGGCGGATTGAAATAATCCGGTGACCACACTGAAGGTAACCGGCACCCCGGTCCCTGGGTTCAACCTGAGAATGGCAGTCGAAGGAGAGTGAAACCACAGATTCACACAGATGGACACAGATCCAAATGATGGTGTCCGAAAGAATTGGCGAACTCCCAGGTAGTGAGATTCTCGAGTCCCGACTCATCGATGCATCGGTCTCAGTATCTGTGTTTATCTGTGTCTCTTTGGTTTGAACTACCATTTTTAGCTTTAACCACGGGCGGGCGGCGCTTGGAGCACTCGATTATAGAGTGCCTCCTGATCGCGGACGAGCCGGTCGACGGTGAACCGTTCCGCAACCCAGGCCTGTCCGGCGGCGCCGAGACGGTGGCGGAGAGAGGCATCCGATGCCAGTGTGGCCACGGCGTCGACCAATCCCCTTTGATCCCCGGGCTGCATGAGGAATCCGGTTTCGCCAGTTCGACACACCTCGCCGGCTCCGTCGCAGTCGTAGGCGATCACCGGCTTGGCATTCGCCAACGCTTGGGGCAGCGCGCGCGCGAGGCCCTCGCGGGTGGAGAGATGAACCAGCAGGTCCATCAATCCGACATAGCGGCAAACCTCGCTTGGTGGAACGAGGCCCACGAAGAGGAACCGATCAGGAAAGCCGGTGTCGCGCGCCCGTGCCTCCAGGCGTGAGCGCCACGGGCCGTCACCGACGAGGAGGAATCGGACATTGGGAACGCGCCGGAGGATGGCCGGGGCGGCATCGAAGAGGTCGTCGTGTCCTTTGCGTTCGAACAGGCGGGCGATCTTGCCGATGACAAAATCGGTCTCGCGAATGCCCAAAGACTGCGCGAGTCCAGGATCGCGCGTCGCTCGCTGAAAGGGACCGAGATCAAAACCGCTGAAGATGCGGGTGTACTGCGTATCGCGACCGATCCCCGCGGCGAGGTACTGGCGTCGCATGGCGTCGGCGACGACGACGAAATGGTCGGTCACCCGCCCCGCCCAGCGTTCCGCAGTGGTGAACATTCCGTTGGCTACGCGGCCCTGGAAGGGGCCAAAGCTCGGTCCATGGATGCCGTGAACGATGCGGGGAACCCCGGCCTTGGCGGCCGCCAAGCGTCCCAGCACGCCGGCCTTTCCGCTGTGGGTGTGGACAATGTCCGGCCGGCCGGCGCGGAAGTGGGTTACCAGACGGCGATACCCAAGCAGATCGGTCCACGGGCGAACTGGACGCACCAGTTCGGGGATGACTGTCAAAACCCCGGCGTTCCGGGCGACGGGTTCGAGAGACCCTTCCGTTCCGAAGGTGGGCCCGGAAATCAAGTCCACCTGAAGCCCCGGGCGGTCGCGCAAACCGAGGACCGACGCGAGGGTATTCTCCTGGGCGCCGCCAACGATCAGGCGCGTGATGACATGGGTGACACGCACGTGCCCGGTGCCGTCACGGCGTGCGGCCACCCGATTGAAGTTGTTCGAGATGAGCCCGGACCTGGGCAGCTTCCTGCGAATCTGAAGGGGCGAGATCGAGGTAGCGTTTGTAGTAGGAGATGGCTAGCGGCTTGT
>JANXMD010000835.1 GCA_025354845.1 Verrucomicrobiota bacterium
AAGAGATCCGCGGGCGAAGTTGGAGGCGCTCTGGATTCAGGAAGCGTTCGAGAAGCCCGATCCGACCCTGGTCGCCGAGATCGCCGCGTCCCAGGACGGAAACCTCCGCACCGCCGTCGCCCGTCAGCTCAGTCGCTGAGCTGAGCTGAGCCGATCGTTCCTCCACGACTTGAATCCCTGAATTCTCCCGAGATGACCCTTCCTCGTTCTTCCTGGTTCCCCGCGTTGGCTGCCCTTGGATTGGCTGGTCAGCTTCACCTAGCCGCTGCCGAAAGCTCCGCTGCTCCCAATTCCGCCAATCGACTCGCCCTGCTCGGTAAGCTGGTTCACGACCCGACCCCGCGCGTGCGCCTGGAGGCCGTTCGGGCGCTCGCCAAGATTCGCACCGCGGCGGCGGCGGCGCTGGCCTTGTCCGCACTCGACGAGGCCATGGACAGCACCCTCGACTACGCGGTGTGGCTCACTATCAACGATCTCTCCGAGACCTGGATCGCCGCGCTTCAGTCCGGAGCGTGGAAGCCGGAGGGGCATGAGAAGCAGCTCGAATTCGCCTTGAAGGCCATCAAGCCTGAACAGGCCAGCCGCGTGCTGGGCCGATTGCTGGCGGATCATCCGCTGGACCGCGAGGGCAAGGGGCCGTGGATCGAATTGATCGGCTCGGCCGGCACTCCACGCGAGCTTCAGGCCTTGTTCGACCAGGTGCTCGCCGGTGGGTTTGACGAGGCTGCTGGAGTCCGGGCCCTGCATTCGCTCGCCGATGCCGCACGCCTTCGCAATGTTCGCCCCTCCGGCGCACCGGAATCGCTAGCCCGGCTCTTCGATGGGCCCTCGGATGCGGTGAAGGTGGAGGCGCTTCGTCTCGGCGGGATTTGGAAAAACCTGGGCGCTGCGTTTGCGCGGATTCCGGAGGTTGCGGCAGCCACCGGAACTTCGGACGCCGTGCGTTCAGCGGCCATCGGCGCTTTGCGTGCCGTCGGCGGCAAGGGGGCGATTGAATCGCTCACCTCGTTGACTGCGGACGGCCGCGATCCTGCAGTCCGGCGCCAGGCGGCGACGGCGCTCGCGGCGTTGGATCTAGGACGCGCGGTGCCGGTCCTGGTGGCTTCAGCCCGTTCACTCGGCGACGAGTCGGTCGCCACGGAATTCTGGCGTCAGGTGCTGGCGGTGAAGGGCGCTGCCAAGGCCGTCGCCGAGGCGCTGCCCCTCTCGGGGGTGTCGCAGCCCTCGGCTCGCGCCGGCATGCGCGTGGCGCGCGAGGGCGGGCGGAATGAGATGGATCTCGTCCTGGCGTTGGCCAAGGCCTCGGGGCTCGCGGCCGATACGCAGGCGTTCACGGGTCAGTTGATCCGGGAGCTTGCCGCCAAGTCTGCCGCTCAGGGGGATCCGATACGTGGCGAGCGCGTCTATCGCCGGACGGATCTGGCCTGCACCGCATGTCACGCCATCGGCGGTGCCGGCGGCCGCGTCGGTCCGGACATGACCAGCATCGGCGCCAGCGCGCCGGCGGACTATCTGGTGGAATCCGTGCTGTTGCCCAACGCCAAGATCAAAGAGGGCTACGGCACGGTGGTGGTCGCCACCAAGGACGGCTCGGAGTACTCCGGAACCCTGGCGCGTGAAACGGCGCAGGAGATCGTCCTGCGTATGGCCAACGCCTCGGAGCAATCCATCGCCAAGAACGACGTGGCCAAGCGCGACCTGGGAACGCTCTCGCTGATGCCCTCTGGATTGATGGATCCGCTCGGAGAGCAGGACCAATTGGACCTCTTCGCCTTTCTGTCCCGTCTGGGCAAGCCGGGTGATTTTGACGCCAGCCACGGTGGGGTGGCGCGTCGGTGGCGGATCTATGTCATGACCCACACCGATCAGCAGAATGGCAAGGGCAACCTCATGTGGGAGGCTCCGTTGAGCGATCGTGCCTGGGCACCGGTGTACTCGCTGGTGAGTGGCCGGCTGAGTCGGTCGTTGATTCAAGAGGCCAGTCGGCGCAATGAATGGGTGGGGACGATTGGTCTCTACGCCGCGACTGAATTGACGGTCGCCAAGGCCGGTACTGTAAAACTGAAACTCGACGCCACCGCGGGAGAAGTGTGGGTGGATGGCCGGAAAGTAGGAGGGATAGGTGAACTGAGCGCGGAGCTCACCGCCGGAACCCACCGCGTGATTGTTCGCCTGGATCCCAAGCAGATTCCTGACTCCTTGCGCCTCGAGTCCGATGCCAGCTTTGTCCTGAACTGACGGCGCTCAGCGGGTCGTGGTGGAGTAACGGCCGTGCGGCAGAACGGTCCCACCGGGTAGGATTGGGGGTGGGGGTCGATGGGAGGTTGCAGCGGTCCGATTCCGGCACTTGCCAGTTGAAGCGACTCCTTGCGGGGATCCAATGGTTGCTTAGACTGGTTAAAGGCTGGTTAATTTAGAAGCATCCAATGGCTACCATTACCGCATTCGACGCCAAGACCCGTTTCGGCGAACTCCTGGAGCGTGTCGCGCGCGGTGAGGAGATCGTCATCACCCGCCACGACAAGGTGGTTGCCCGCATCGTACCAGAAGGGCAGCCCAGTCTGGCCAAGATCCAGGCGGCGGTCACCGGCCTGCAGGCGTTGCGCACGAAGATCAGGACCCGCTCCCGAGGGTTGAAACCCCTCACGGATGCCGACGTACGCTCGGCCATCGCGGAGGGACGCCGGTGACGCAACGAGTCGTTATCGACGCCTCCATCGGGCTGGCCTGGGTTCATCCCGACCAGTCAACCTCCGCGACGGACGCCCTGCTGAAAGAGGTCGGACGCGGTGTGCAGTTGGTGGTTCCTTCCCTTTGGCCCATGGAAGTGGCCAACGCCCTGCTGGTGCTGGAACGGCGTAAGAAACTGAAGCGGGACGAGCGCCTCGACGCGCTCGCCAGTCTGAAAGCCCTGAATGTTTCCGTGGATGAGGAGGGACACCGTTTCGTTTTCACGACGGTGTCAGAACTGGCGGAGCGGCACGGCATCTCGGCTTACGACGCCACCTATCTCGAACTCGCCTTGCGCGAACGACTGCCGTTGGCGACGAAGGACAAGCCGCTGCGTGAGGCCGCGGGCAAGGCGGGTGCGGAGGTTCGCTGATTTAGAGAGCCAGACGCCCGGGGAACCACCACGGCGCTACGCTGGTCGTGGTGAAGTATCGGCCGCGCGGCAGCACGGCCCCATCGGGTGGATCGAGGGTGCATGGAAGGTGGGGCGGCGTTGCTGCGCCGCCCTGACTGTCCGTTCCGTGCCGCGGAACGAGAGTGCGCCGCGTGGGCAGGGGCGCCGCCGGTTGCAACCCGCGAGACGACCGAAGCGGCGGTTCTTCTCGACACTCGGGGAGCCACGACCGCGCTATGCTGGTCGCGGTAAGGTATCGGCCGTGCGGCAGCACGGCCCCACCTCGGCCTTACCTTCGCTCGATTACTCGACCGGATTCACCAGCTTCAGCGCACCCACACCGCCTGGATTCCAGTTGGTGAAGAGAACGTAGACTTCCTTGTTCTTCCCCTTGCCGGTCACGTACCAAGCAGCGTCGTGGATGTGTTGGGCATCCGCGTAGCCGAGGTCGGCCTTTGGGCGGAGGGTGCTCACCACAGCGCGCTTCTTCAGGTTGATGATGTAGATCGGTCCCGGAGTGCCATTGGGACCGTCCAGACAGGGGGCGAGGGCGTAATCGCCCCAGAGGTCGACGTCGCAAACCGTGCTGCCCGCGGGGAGTCCGGCGATGTCGTGGAAGTGCTCGTGTTTGCGATCCCAGCGCTTCACCTGCGCCTCGGGACGCGCCGAAATCAGCAGCGATCCATCGGTGGGGTCAAAGGTGATGCCGTGCGGCGTGTTCGACATCTTCTTGCCGCCATAGACCTTGCCAGTGAACTGGAATGGCTGGGTGGTGGCCGACATGAAGTAGGCTTTGCCGTAGCCGTCGGTGATCCACACCTCGTCCTTGCTGACGAAGGCGGCGTCGGTCGGTGCATAGCCCTTGTTGTCGGCATAGGGCGGAAGATTGGGCATCCGCAGGGTCTCGGCGTGCTGGAAGGAGGTGTCAGTCAGGTAAACCTCGCCCTCCACGTTGTCGGCGGCGACGACCAGAGGCAGTTTGCCGGCGCGCGGAAGGATGTCGGCTCCGTGCAGGTTGCCCTTGGCGAACGCCGGGTCACCCTTCACGACCCAGGACTTGGTCAGGTGTTCGCTGAAGGCGATCCAGCCGACGTTCTCCAATCCCCAATAGGCAAGGTCCCGCTCGGTATCGACGATGATCGTGCCGTGGGCGCCTTTGAGCTTGGGC
>JANXMD010000842.1 GCA_025354845.1 Verrucomicrobiota bacterium
TGAGTCCCCTGCTCTAACCGTTGAGCTATGGGCCCTAGCTTGTTGAAAACTGGGGGATTACAATCCCATCAACGACACCATTTTGACAATCGGATACCGTAATACCGCCCCTTTGCGTGAGGCGCACAAAACGGATGCGGAAGAAGCAGGCTCGACCCGGTGACCCGTTTCCTGTCCCTAAACTCAACTCAACCGCTCCTTTGCCAGAGTTAGAGTCCTCAACGATCCCCCTTACCAAAGCGAGTTGAGTTGTTGACCGGGTGTCGGCCTGGTCTTCCTGTGCTCCAAGAGTTCAGTGACGCCATTGGAGGCGGTCAAGAGGGTGTCAACGATACCTCGCGTTCGATTGCCTTTGCCTTGGTCGAAGAAATGCCCGGACCCTTGGCGAAGTTTATGAACCCTGGGAACGGCAGCTCCATCGTGAGGCGCAACCTTGGGAATCGCTCGAACCGCATTGGGTGGCATTTTCGGCGAAATCTCGGACAACGGCACTGCCGTCGTCCGCTGATTTAGCACGGGCCATTGGACAGCGCGTCGGCATCTAGGGTCGGCGTGCCCCTCTGCATTGTCTCGTTCGACCGACTCTTCACTAGACCAAGAAGGAGAATAGCGGCTACTCCGGCATATCCCGGAGATCCATCTGGACACTCAGCGGGGCTGCTGACATGAAATATCATCTGATAGGTCGTTCCCCCATTTTGCGGAAATTGGAAAAATCCATCAGTTCCGTCCCTCCATGTATCGATGTTTACCAAGCCGATTTGATGGCCTTTCTGCACGAGCAGGGATTGGAACATAGTTCGCTCATCGGCTTCAGCCGCGCAATCGTCGCCCGGCGTATACGGGTCTGAACGGAATTGTGAGAGGCTGATTTGGAAGTTGAACTGCGCTATAAGGGCTGCTCGTTGTGCCGCTAGCTGGGCTGCCTGTTGGGCAGCGTTTCCGGTTAGGGTTGGGAAGAAGTAATTGTAGAGGTTGCCCGTGGTAAAAGCGGGCGACGCGGTGATCGTCACCTTTCCATCACCATCCAATGAATACGTGCCTGGGATCAGAAGACCTTGATGAGAAGTAAGTGTTGCGGATTCATCCACCGCCTCGGCGATATAGATGTCTCCCGTAAACGGAAGGCTGTTGGCGTGGATGTTTATGCTCAAGGCGCACAGAGAAAACACGAGTGCCGGGATGCGTGTTCGTGCAGCTCGAGACGACGGTGCTGTGCTAGATTCGGATCCGCTGGAGGAAGAGAGTGTGGCGCGCATAGTAGATCAGAGGTAGAGAGTTGATGACAACGTGTCTTGGATTTCTGTTGGTTTTAGTTGGATTGCATGTCGTTGGAAAGCGTCGACGACTGGAGCCCCTTTTTGCATGAGAACCTTAGCTGCTAAGGTATTCTGAGAGTGCCTCCTTGTGGTCTCGGGGTGATTGGTGCTCCGCCCGAGCTCTCTTAATGTCCAAACCGGAGGGCGTGACAACTCTTCCTGCGACTCCTGTGGATAGCACACGAAGCGATCTTTGTTGGGAGGGATTTCTCAAATGCTATTCATGATCCCGGATAGTGACCAGAACTTTTGCTATGGGGTGTTTTACCCATGAGTGTGCGACGCGCGCAGACTCTGTGCCTGTGCCGACTTGGTTGCGTTCCAGGGACGCTGCGAGTTCCGAAGTGGTGAAGCAGCTGGGCACAAAGTTGGTGGCGCCTGAGGCATGCGCGTCCACCGGCACCCGAGCGCCCCCCACTCCCAGACCCCGGTGCAGCGGTTCACGTTGGGCACAAAAGGTGCGGAATCGAATTCGAACGACGGGCGTAACGACTACGGGTCAGAGAGCCTCAAACGTCAGGATTGGTGTGATCCGGCACTGGCCATGGGTATTTCACCTTATTGCCCGTCAGCGGGGGAATTTTCATCCTCTAGCCCGTCAGTGCCAGTGTTGAAAGTGTGTGTGCATGGTTCGGCTGCAGGGTCTCGCGGATGGTGTGTTGTGTTGTGTTGGATTTCCTTCCGTCCGCTTCGGCAAATGATGGTCGATAGAACAACGGTTCTTCCACTTGGGATCGGGTTTTGTCTCAGTCTTTGCCGGAGCGGGCGGCAGTGAAATCCGCAATGAAAGAAGATGGCTTCGAGCGCTTGAATCTTTTCGCCCGGACACCGGACGCATCTGTGCTGTATTCGGGCCGTTGGTGGTGAGCATCCTCCTCAACGTGCTCAAGCCCTGATCTTTTGCGCCGGCAACGATGCCGGCCGCCGACTCCCCCCAGATGGTATCCCGCAGCCAAACTCCCCTTTATGCCCTTATCCTCCATGGTCGCAATAACGCAGGGAAATATCTCTGTCGAAGTACTCCAATCCAGTGCTCCCGTGCTCGTCCTTTTTTGGGCCGAGTGGTGCGTTCCCTGCAAGACGGTCACGCGACATCTGGACGAATTGGCCAACCACTATCAGGACCGGGTCAAAATCGGCAGCGTCAATATCGAGGAACAAGAGGAACTGACCGCTGAGTATGGGGTCCGTGCCATCCCAACCTTGCTGCTCATGCAGGAGGGCCGGATTGTCGGCCAGTTTGTTGGTCCATCCAACAAGTGTGACCTTGCGGATAGCTTGGACCAAGTGCTGGCCTGATGAATGACCTATCACCTTTCGGCTTCGGCGAGACCGCGACGTCGTTGAGGGCGGTCCCGAGTTTACGCAGGAGTCCATCCGGAATGACCTGTCGACCGGTGCCCTGGACGTTGCTTTGGAACTGGATTTCGTTCTCGCGCTCCCGCACGCGACCCTCCAGGTAATCGTGCTGCTCGGTCACGGTGACCCGTCCATCAACGGGCTCTTTCTGCGAGACGATTCGGGTGAGTTCCTGGAGCCAGCCGGCAAGGTCAACTTTCTTCGGAAGTGAATCGGCCTTGCGGGCGAGGTCGACAAACGCGCGCTGAGCCCAACTGGGTGCGCAGCTCGGCACCCTTCAATGCCTCCCTATGGCGGCGATCGGAGTCGATAAAATCGAGCCCCGGTTACCAGGGGCCCCAAATCCAATTCATCGACTCCTCCGGTGGCGCTTGTTTGGGTCACCGGGGTCCACAGAGGACTCGCGAGGCCATCGCTCGCCTCCACCACCACGGCTTGGCCGGAGGGGGCGGTTAGCGTCAGACGTAGACTCGCTCCCCGGAAGGTCAGACCCAAGAGCTGGATTGGCCCGGGGTCGGGAATGTCGTCGCTGAGATCCGGAATGCGATTATGATCGGAGTCATTGGGATCGTAAATATCGAGGAACCACCGTTGGTATTCTCCGGTTTCGGGAGTGGCCGGGAGTCCGTCCTCGATCCACAGCGATGTGGAATAATTGGTCCGAAGCGGGCCTCGCAATAGACTCTCCGCGTTTCCCGCACTGCTCAGGAAGGCGAGAGTGCCCGCGCTGGAGTTCGTCCAGCCTCCCGCGAGGTACCCGAGCTCACTGGAATTCGTCCGTACCAGATTGAAGATTCCCTGAATGCGGTCAGCCCCTCCGGCCGGTGCCCCCTCACGAGTCAGATCGACCAGGGAAGGCACCGCCACTGGGCCCAGGGTGTAGGTAAGTGTTCCCTGGTATTTATAAATCTCGAAGGGCACGGAGAAGGTGACGTCGAGCGCAAGGTCGGTGCTTTTGAGGCGGAGTTTGCAAGTCCCCTGCGACGTTCCGGCCTCGCGGGTCCACAACGCTTCCGCAGTTCCCTGAAACACGTCCATGCCATCATCGAACGCGAACTGTCCTACAGATTTTGCGCCAGCCACCGGCCGGATCACTTCGAAGAAGTCGTACAGCGCGTTGAGGTTGGCGTCCTTGAGCAAGGGGACATCGAGATAGAGGACGGTCCTCAGGGGAGAATCGATTCCCGGCACGGTCAACGACATGACGGTGGCATGGGAGGTTGGATCGGTTTCGCCGACGGTCGGCCAGAGCTCGCCATTGATGGTGCCGTCGTTGAACAGCGACGCCTCAAATCGATAAACAAACCCAGGGGTTGGCTGGACGGTGGTGGATGCCAACCGGACGGAAAAGCAGTGGAAACTTAGAGTCGCCGGGAGACTGGCTCCGGCGCGGAGTGGAGTGAGAGGCGTGAGCAGGAGGACAATCCAAAAGAGCATCCCCCGGAAGACGCTTTGCGAGGCCATGCCGGACACTGGCGGGAGGTCCGGTTGGGGGCAAGACCAGGGATCGGGATTTGGATTCTTCGCTCCGCGGGGGCAGGCAGCCAATGTGCCATGTTGAAGAGGTTCTTACCGATGTTGTTTATTGTAAATGGGTTAGTTGTCTTCTCGCAAGGCGGTGCTTTGGCGCGGATAGGGATTTGGTTGAGGAGTGTAATGGATTCCGACGTTCCTGATTCCCGCAGGGCGGATTCAAGTTCGTAACAGGCTAGGAGTCAGGTGGATACGACACATTTAGTGAGTGTCAGGTTTCCCGACAGGGGGTGGGTTGATGTGTCAGGGCGTCTCGATCGAAGCTTTTTGGTTTAAAAATGGGCTTTTCCGCCGAGTCGCGAACCTTGGGGAACAGTGGGAACCAAAGTCAGACGGAGGCGAGTTCTAGGCCCAAGGAACCGTTGCGAGCTTAGTTTTGGAGATGGAGCCTTTCGTTGTCAGGGGTGCGTGTTCGGCGGCGCCCCAAGGAGCTTGGAGACCCAATCTCGGAAATGCAGACATAGTGTCAGAAATTCTTACACATTTTACCTCAATCATCGCTACAATTGCGTTTATACAACTCTCGCAAGTAATTAACGATAAGCATGTTACTGAATAGTTAATCCGTCAAAAAACTAAAATGGCACGACCTCTGCTGTTATGAGCTTGTATGTTCAAGAACATCTCAAAACTCGCGGCAGTTGCCGCCTTCGGCATTGGGGCTCTAGTCGCCACTGCTGACGTGATTCCTTATCCCAACAGTGGCTCCCTCAACGGTGCCTCGTACAACTTCACCGCGACCGCGACCGGCCCGCTCACCGCCTACTTCGCTGGTTCCACGGCGGGTTATGACAACAACCTCGGGTTGCTCGTCAACGGCGTCGATACCGGCATCTACGGATTGAATGACCACACGTCGATCATTGGCCAGTCCTTGAGCTTCGGGAATGTGACCGCTGGCGACGTGTTGACGTTCGTCCTCCAGGTCAACACCTTCAGCTACGTTTACTCCAATCCGGCTCTCAACGGTGGTTATGATGGCGGCGTGGGTCTCCAGCACGTCTATGCTACCCCCTACACCGGCTCCCTCGGCGCTGGAATTCCTAACGGCACCTACGTGGCGTTCGAAGACCTCGCTGGTGGCGGTGACCTGAACTACCACGACGAGAACTTCGTGTTCACGAACGTTGGCGTGCCCGACAATGGTTCCTCCGTTGCCCTCTTGGGTCTCGGTCTCGCCGGTGTCGCCCTCGCCCGTCGCCGTTTCAGCCGCTAATTGAGTTTGGGATCGCTGGCGATTAAGGCACAGCGAGCCAAAACTAGTTATTAGCCCCATTCGCCATATGGCGGGTGGGGCTTTCTGTTTTTTAAACGCGGAAATACTGTGGGGCGTCGATCCTGACGCGCCGAACATTCCGCACTATTCATTCTCCGGCGTGGGATTGCGCCCCTTCGCAGGCGGGCCGGATTTGCTATCGCTCCGGCGAATGACGTGGCTTTCATTAGCCCCAAGAAATCCGGTAACAATGGTACAACCTATGTGGTGGGAAATCTCCGGTGTCGCGATATTTACTGTCAGGTTTCTTTACAGTTTATTGATCTCATCGTTG
This sequence comes from Verrucomicrobiota bacterium, assembly GCA_025354845.1. Classification (GTDB taxonomy): domain Bacteria; phylum Verrucomicrobiota; class Verrucomicrobiia; order Limisphaerales; family UBA9464; genus CAIVQB01. Next base: position 5,762 of record JANXMD010000842.1, read on the forward strand.
AGGCTAAATACTGGAAACCATTAAACGAATAAGATGTAAGTATATTGAAACGAATGTGTTGCGACGAATTCTATCTGATGGAACTCCAGCATTCGTGGGTTGTGGCGCGAATACTGCTTTCAAGAGGTGGCGATGGAGCCTTTAACCCGAAACACTCCGGCAGATCGATGGCAACAAAACAAGCAGCTATGAGCACACGCAGAATCTTTGGTTTGATCGGCTTGGGTTTAACCATCGCAACGGGCTATGCCAGCCCCATTACCCCAGCTTTTCAGGCTCCGGTTGGGGGACCTGGAGTCGTTGGCTGGGACCCAAATAATCCGGTTACTTTGGGACTGCAATTCACCCCACAGGCTAATGTCAGTGTAAATGCATTGGGATTCTATGACGACCCAACTGTGGCGGCGGGTGAAACGGTGGCTATTTTCGATTCCTTGGGACATGTCGTGGTACAGGCCGCTGTTCCAACTTCCGGTCCACTCGCCTATTCCTATTTCTGGCAATCGATCTCGCCGGTGGTTCTGAATGCGGGAGAGCAATACACGGTGGCGGCCTTCACCGGGAACAACGGGTGGGCATGGAGTTCCGCTCCGATTGTGAACCCAGCGATTGCCTACCAGGGCCAGACGTACCACTACGGTAGCTCGTTTACCTTCCCTCAAGACACAGCGAATCACGCGGCTGACGCCTATTATGGGCCAAACTTCTCCATCGAGTCCGTTCCCGATGGCGGATTGACCGCGGTGTTACTGGGAGTGGGCATCTTTGGACTCGGGTTCGCCCGCCGCAAGTTCGTCGCTTAACCAACGGCTTTCGCGGTTTTCAAAGGGCAGGACTGACAGCAGTCCTGCCTTTTTGCTTTCCCGAGTCGTAGCCGCTGACGGAAGGAGGCGGATCGGGAGCGCCGCCCAAGATAGTCTCGCGAAAAGGGGGGGCTCCGCCTCGTCGCCTCAGCGGCTACGAGGCGGTCATGGAGGAACGGAGGCGGATCGCCCGGACGTGAGAACTCCTCGGTTCTCAAATCGGTGTCCCACCTGAATGCCGCCGGTCCCTTTTCGGTTTCAGTCTTGCCGGGTGCAATGGCGGCGGCGCCAAACGGCCAGTCCGACCAGACCCA
>JANXMD010000057.1 GCA_025354845.1 Verrucomicrobiota bacterium
GATGACCTCGCTGGGATTCGGCTTCTGGTTCCTGCGATTCCTGTATCAGCGGAAGATCTTCCTGAGGGTCTGAGATGGTAGGCCGAATCTCCCGATGAGCCAGGTGAACGGACGCGCTTCCCCACGCCGCGCGGCGTCCCACGTACCTTCTACGCACCTCGCTCGGCAGAGCCTCGCGCTACCGGGAATCCCATGGGCTGGACGGAACGCGGGAAGGCGGTAGGCTGCTCACACATTCACGACCGATTTCGAATCATGCTCACTCTCGAACGCTTCTCTTTTGGTGTCGGTGATCGCTTTGCTCATCAGGCGAGGGCACAACTCCGTGCCTTCCAGAAGCTCGCGGCTGCCGGCATCGACGTGGTGCCGGTGTGGAACAAATCGAACCGGGAACACACGTTCATTGGCTCGGAACCGCAGAGTGTTTTCGATGCCGCGCAGGCCGCGGTGGCGGCGCAGGGATGGACGCAGGGATGGCACGTGGATGCCGATCACATCCGCCTCGAGACGGTCGGCCGCTTTCTCGCGTGTTCGGATTTCTTCACCATCGACGTTGCGGATTCCATCGGGAAACCGCCCAAGGCTGCGGATGTCGAGGCGTTCATCGCACGGCATCCCGAGCTCATTGGCACTGTTTCCATTTCGGGTGTCGGCGAGCCATTCACCACGACGCGTGCCGATGTGGAATCGGTCGTCGGAAAATACCTGCTGGCAGTGCAGGACGCGGGAAAGATCTACCGTCACATTGTCTCTGCGAAGGGCGAGGGAAACGTGATCGCCGAGGTTTCCATGGACGAAACCGACGCGCCACAGACGCCGTTGGAGTTGCTCATCATCCTCGCCGCGCTGGCGGATGAGCAGGTGCGGGTACAGACCATTGCACCCAAGTTTACCGGCCGGTTCAACAAGGGGGTGGATTACGTTGGCGACCTCGCGCAGTTCGAACGCGAATTCAATGACGACCTCGCGGTGATTGCCCATGCGGTGGCGACGTACGGTCTGCCGGCAAATCTGAAGCTCAGTGTCCACAGCGGCAGCGACAAGTTCTCGCTCTATCCGATCATCCATCGCGCGCTGGCGCGAACCGGCGCGGGCGTGCACGTGAAGACGGCGGGAACGACCTGGCTGGAGGAGATCATCGGACTCTCGGAGGCGGGCGGAGATGGCCTCGTGTTGGCGAAGGAGATCTATGGCTACGCGCTCGCGCATGTGGACGAGCTGTGCGCTCCGTACGCCAGCGTCATCGACATCGACCGTTCCCGACTCCCCAGCGCGGAAACGGTGAACCACTGGACCGGCCCGCAACTGGCCGCGGCGATCCGGCATGTCCCGGGGAATCCGCAGTTCAACGCGAACGTACGCCAACTCCTGCACGTCTCGTTCAAACTCGCGGCCAAGGCGGGCTCGCGGTATCTCAACTTGCTGAAGGCAAACGAAGAGATCGTGGGCAAACAGGTCACCGAGAATCTCTTCGATCGTCACCTGCGCCCGCTGTTTCTCGGCTGAAATCGGCCGAGGTGCCGAATTCCGTCCATCAACGATTCCTAAAGGCGAACAGATGCCGGTCGGTGCGAATGTATAGGGTGTCGTCAACCAGTGCCGGGGTGGCGGTGATCGCTTCACCCAACGAGTTCGTCGCCAAAACCTTCAAGGAATCGGCGCGGGCATCGATCACCGTGATCGTTCCGGAGACCGAGGAAAAATAGACCCTGCCGTCTGCCGCCACGGGCGAGGCCGTATAGCCTCCAGGGGCGGGAAGGCGGTCCTGATAGAGTATCGAGCCGGACTTTGCGGAAACGCATTGGACCATTCCGCCGTCACGTACGAGATACACCTTGCCCAGGTAGTGGATGGGCGAAGGGACCTCCGGGAGGCCACGAGTGACTTTCCATTCGAGTCGGTTGGTTCCAACGGCACCGCCAGAGCCTGCATTGAGGGCCATTAATACTGGTGTTTCGCGCGCCATGAACTCGCCCATGGAGGTGTCCCACTCCTTGCGGCTGACGGCGCCATCCTTGTCCTGATCCATGCTGCGGAGAACATCCCTCGCCGGAAAGGGCAACCGGCGTCCAGGATTCCCCTCGGGCAAACCGGGGCGTTGAACGAAGCGATAGTCCTCGGGCACTTCGTTGATTTGGATCTTCCCGTCGTGGTTCAGATCCAGATCCGCAACGGCCTCCCAGGCGAAGCTTTCAAAAGTTTCGCCTGAGCGTCCCCCCGTTGCCGCGGATCCGGCGAAGACGTGCTGAGCGTCGAAGGCTGGGCTTGGCGGTGTCTCCCCCGGAAACCCTGCCATGGCCCAAAGCTCCTGACCGCTTGCGGGGTCATAGGAGACCAGCTTCTTGGACCCCAGGACGATGAGTTGTGGCTTGCCGTCGCCAGGCCAGAGGACGGGAGTGGACCAGCCGGATCCAAAGAAGGGGCGGGGAGCTTCCCAGGCGAGCTTTCCGGTGGCGCGGTGTACGGCGACGAGACGGGACCCCCCGCCTTCTACGTCCTGATTCTGCACCACGAGGTGGCGAACGAGCACGGGCGAACTCCCACTCCCGTACCTCACCTCGGCAACCGGCTTTGGTAGCGGGCGATCCCAAAGCAGTTTCCCTTGATGCGAGAACGCGAGGAGTCCGTAGGAGTGGAAGTGGAACACGACGGTGGCCGCGTCGGCGGCCGCGGTGCTTGACGCGGGATGGTTGAATGCGTGCGTGGATTCGACCTTCTCGACGGGAACCCGCCGGGTCCAGAGCAGCCTCCCCGAGCGGCGATCGTACGCCCGGCACTCGAGTTGATCCGCTGCGAAAGTGGACAAAAAGATCCGATTTCCCCAGACGCAGGGCGACGAGTGGCCTGGTGGCAATTCCGTTTTCCAAACCGCATTCGATACCGAGAAACGGATCGGGGGATGAGCTGAGTCCGAAGTTCCCTGGCCGGTGGGTCCGCGGAACTGGGGCCAATACTTCAGGTCCGCGGCCCAGCTAGAGAGCGCGAGCAGGGTCCCGGCGAGAATCCCGAAGCGGAGCCCTATCGGATGACTCGACCGTTTAAGGAGCATGGAACTCTTTACGCCCCGTTGTGTTGTCTGTCGACGCTCCTTGCTTCGGAAAAGGTGTCGGTGACGGCGCTTGGTGAGCCTGGGCCCATTCCTGACGTGCCTCAAACCCGGGCATACTGCTGGGCGAGGGAGGTGGCGGCGGCCTTCACCGCCTTGGTCACGCTCGCGGGCTGCTTTCCCCGGGCGGCATCCAGGGTTGCGAGGGTCGACTGCATCTCCTTCGTGAAGGGTTGCTTCGACTCGCTTTCGAACCGGTTCACGATTTCCTGAATCATCGCCTGCGACTCCAACGGCATGTCGTTGAAGGTGGTCATCGCGCCAAATGCTCGGTCGATGTTTCCGTTCAGCTCATAGAATCCGGCGTAGAGACTGTTGAGCTTCTGATCCATGTCGAGGGAGTCGATACCATTGGCCCATTCCTCGTAGAACGGCCGGTCCGAGAGGGCGTCGATCGTCTTGTCGCTGACTGACTCGATGAGGATCCCCTTGAACTCGTCCACGAACTTCGAGTGTACCTGGCGCATCTGCTCCAGATAATAGCTGGTAGCCTCGTCCGCCCTGAGCGCGAGCGTTCGAGCGTCGCCGCTTTGGGCGTCTTTGAGCTGCCCTTGCCAGGTCTCGAACGCCCGCCGGCTTTCCTGATACAGGTTCTTGGCCTGGTCATAGCCGTTCTTCTGCACGTACTCGTTGGCCTCGCGGCGAGTGGTTGAAAAGGTCACCAGCACGGTCTGACGGCCACCCATCATCCCGCGGATCTCTCCCACCTTCTGATCCACCGCCGCCTGAGCCACCGGCTCGAGCGTCTTGGCCACCTTGGCAGCCGTTTTGATCATCGAACTCAGCGGATTGTACACCATGGAGATTCCCTCGAAGACCACCGTGGCGAGGAGTCCGCCCGGTTTCGTCAGGGCGTCGATCACCTTGCTCACCACTTCAGGATCCAGTCCCGCCCGCTCCGCGGCGTCCTTAATCGAGGTCCGCCCTTGTTCGAGAGACTTGATGAAGGCGTCGATCTTCTTCGGGTCACCGCCGACCTTCTCCGCCAGTGAACGGAGCACCTCCTTGTACTTGTCGTTGATGTATTTCTTCGCGGTCTCCGGCAACGCCAGCACCTTCACGCCGTCCCGGGTGAAAACGACGGCGTCAGGAACCACCTCCTCGAAGGCCTTCTTCACCACCTCTCGCAACTGTGCCGCGTAGTACCGCTCCTTTTGCAGCAAATCCTTCTCGGTGTCGGAGAGCGTGGTCCATCGCGACCGCATGATCGCCGTGAACCACTCCAGATCATGACACGCCGTCATCTGCGCATCGCGCGCCTCTCCAGCCTTGGCCGCCTTGAGTCCGTCCCAGAATCTTGATTCCTCCCCGCTCGCGATGTCGCGAAAGGCGGTGAGGTTCGATGGCGCATCGCGAATGCCTTGGAGGAAGTTCTGGAATTGCTCGAGCTGCACCTTCGACAAGTCACTGAGCTTGCTGTTGTAGGCGTCCCCCTTCTTGTCGTCCCCCTTGTCCGCAAGGAGCTCCGCGAGCGCGGTGAGTCCCTCTTCCCGGGCGCGGAGGATGTTGTCGAGATTGGTGCTCAGCGTCGCAAAGAGCTCATACGGCAGCGTGGTCTTAAAGAACTCGAAGCGCTTGCGCAGTTCCAGGGTGCGGAGTTCGTAGGCCATGAGGAGGTCCTGAGGTGGTCAGATCTGTTGAAGGGTCGCGATCCGCCAGGGACCGCCATTGATACGTTGTAACGTCCAGAATCGGTTTACGGTGACGTCCATAAACGAACGATACTCGCCGTTGAAGAATCCGATGTGTTCGAGCTCGGCCTCGACCTCCTCCACGCAGGCGGCGCCGGGGAACTCGGTGCCCGTGGTGACAGTTCGGGGATCGTCCACCCAAGCGACCCGCGCATCCCAGAGGCGGCCGGAAAAACTGGATCGTGAGCGCTCGAAGTCGTCGTCCCGCACCTCCTGCATGCGATAGCAAACCTGGGGAGATCCATCGGGATTGGTCCGGATCAACCAGTCGGCGAAGAGCGACTTCCAGCGCGTGATGTCATCGGCCTTGATGGCGGCGATCATGGCCTCAAGCACCTGCGCTGGCGTGGCGTCCACCGCAGGTTCGGGGTTGTGGGAGAGCTGTAGTGCGGCCTCACCGGCGAACAGGGGCTGCGGATCCTCGGCCTGAACGTCGATGAACATGGCATCGCCCACGATCGCCGCCACGAGTTCCACCTGGAGCCCCCAGTGGCCCACATCGTTGATCACCAGCACGCGGGCTTCAGGGAGAATCCGGGCCAGCAGTGTGTATTCCTCGCGGATGCGGCTGGAGACCATGCGTTGAAAACGGCGCAAAGCCCGGAGCATGCGTTGCGCGCCGATGCCTTCCATATCCAGGAAGTACCAACCGTCGGAATCCGATCCGGCGGCGAAATAGCCGTGGCCCACCTCAGAGATCCACTGCCGGGTGGTGAGACGTTCCAGCACCACGCACTTGCCGTGTACCTCATCGCGCTTGCCGTGGATGGGATGCTGCGCCGGGAACGCGGCGATGATTTCCGAGGCGCGGGCGGATTGAAGCTGCTTCCAGGCAGATTGCGATTCAGCCGCGACCGCGGCGTAGCGTTCCTCATCCGCCTTTCGATAGGCGAGGTCCGCAGGAGTGAGCGAATAGAGGTGGCCACGCAGGGCTTCCACCGCTGTGTTAAAGTCGGACTCCATCGCCGAAGCGACCTTGCCGGGATACTTCGTCAGCAGCAGATCCACCCGCGGCTTTTGCTCCAGGAGCGTGCGCAGTTCATACTGGGTGGTGATTCCGGGTCGGCTCCGACCGAAGCAGGCGACGGTGCGGAAGGTTTTGCCGATTTGGTCCAACCAGGAGGTCCACCCATCGTAGAAACCGTCGCGCTCGTAATTGTCGGGCCCGTTCTCAAAAGCCAGCGTGCGGTTGTCCTCGCTCCGGTAGTTCCGTGCGAACTGCAGGGGGCCTTGAATATCGAGGGTCTGCCATCCCTGGGGGAAGGCCTTTCGACGCACCGTGAGGCGGATCGGGCTGCCTTCCTTCAGACCGAGGTCCGCCCAGCGCTGGCACTCCTGATATTGCCCGGGTAGCCGCGGCGTGATCCCGCCACGTCGTTCCGGCGGGATCCTAGCGATGGGTTCCCCCTCGACGGCGAGGATCTGGTCGCCGCGTCGCAGTCCAGCCGCGCGGAATCCGCTTTCCGGCGTGAGGGACTCCACCAAGAGATGCGGCGGCTGGTCGTCGAGGCGGAGCTCGGTGGTAAACCCTCCACTCAATTCCGTGCCGATAAAGACTTGTCCGGGCATGATGAGATCAATCCTTGGTGGGCGGTGCGGGAATGATACTGCGTCCCAGTTGAGGCGCATTGCAACAGATTCGCTGGATTCCAGAGGCGGTGCGCCGAACCCATCGGAGACCCCTGATCTTCAGAACCAAGCGAACGCATCAACCGCTGATGGACGCTGATGAACGCAGATGGGAAGCAGCTAAGCAGCGGGTGGGGAGAGGATTGGGAATTCGGAGTGCGAATTCGTCATGGGAGGCCTCAAGGGGCCGCCCCGTTGCCCGCTTTGGGAATTGATCCATCATGCCGGCAGGATGCCAGCGCTCCGAAGGGTTTGATCGCGCAAAAAATCTGTGCGGTTTCCCGCGGCGGCGGTTGTTATCCGGTAGAAATGAACGAGTCGGACAACGACCTGCTTCGCCGTTTTGCCAGGGAACGCTCGGAAGATGCCTTCTCGGAGCTCGTGGCTCGCCATCTTGGCCTCGTCTATACCGCGGCCCTCCGTCAAGTCGATGGCGATGCCTCGGCCGCCGAGGAGATCGCCCAGGCGATGTTCACCGATCTTGCCCGTAAGGCGTCTCGTCTCACATCGCACTCCTCGCTCACCGGCTGGCTCTACACCGGAACGCGGCATCTAGCCGCCAACCGGCGTCGCGCCGATCAGCGCAGGCATCATCGCGAGCAGGAGGCCCACACCATGAATCAGCGGCTTCACGATTCCGGCCCGGAGCTTGATTGGAGCGAGTTGGGCCCCGTGATTGACGACGCCATGCACGATTTGGCCGAGGCCGATCGCGAGGCGCTGCTCCTTCGCTACTTCGAGCGGCGCCCATTGCAGGAAGTCGGCGCGCGCCTGGGGCTTGGAGAGAATGCCGCGCGCATGCGGGTCGATCGCGCCCTCGAGCGATTGCGGCAGGCGCTCGGCCGGCGTGGGGTCACTTCGATCGGGACGGCGCTCAGTCTCGCGCTCGCGGAACGCGCGGTCGCAGGCGCGCCAGCGGGGCTCGCCGCCAAGATTGCTCCGGCCGCCATGGCAGCAGCGGGTGCGGGAGTCGTCACCGGCGGTGGAATTCTTTTCACGCTTCTTTCTGTTATGACCCGAAACCAAATCAAAGTTCTCGTGGGCGGGGCGCTGCTTGCGCTGCTGGTGGTGCCCTTCACGTCGTCCCGGTTCGGATCTGGATCCCGCACCGGCGAAGCCCAACGGGCTGAGTCGCGCGCGGTGACCGTCTCCAGTTCCACCACCTCTTCGGTCGTGGCCGCGTTGTTGACGGATCCCGGCATCGCATCGACCGCCTCCAGTACCAACAATGCGATGCGACGACTGAAGCTAAAGCTGGTGGCCGCGGACAGCGGACTGCCAATTCCCGGCGCCGAGGTCCAGCGCGGGTGGGTGACCGAAGCCACCTTCGTTTCGCTCCGGGACGGAACGGTTCCTGTAACGTTTCCGAGAAACGCCAACGAATTGCGTCTGACCACGCGGGTGGAGGGATTCGCCGACACCTGCCTGAAGTGGAGTTTGGAGCGAGGCGAAACGGTGCCCGAGAGCTATACGCTGAAATTGGAGCGGGCCGTGGAACTTGGAGGTACGGCGGTGGATCCGGACGGGAAGCCGTTGTCGGGGGCCAAGGTCTCCTTTGGACATACGCCGGATCCGACGTTGGCAGGTCGGGTCGAGACGCACGAATTTGCCTATTTGGAGACGGCTTCCGATGAACAGGGCCGCTGGCGCCTTCACCGGATCGCGGAGGAAATGCTCCGAACCACCGGGGCTTCGGCCAAACATCCTGAGTTTACGCAGGCCCGGGTTGAGCTTGGGTCCGATCCCGGGGCGGAGAAGGCGATGCGCGCAGGATCCTATGTGTTTCGGCTGGGAAGAGGGGTCACGGTCACCGGCGTCGTCGTCGATCCCGACGGAAGTTCTATTGCGGGGGCCACCGTGCTGGTCGGAATGGTTTCGGAGATCAACAGTCGCCAGGGGAAGACCGACGAGGCCGGTCAGTTTTCGGTTCGCGGCTGTCTCCCAGGCAAGCAGCTCCTGTCGGCCCAGGCGCAGGGTTTCTCCGCTACGACCGAGGAGGTCGAATTGAAGCCGGGGGCGGGGCCATTCCGGTTGGTTTTGGGTCGCGGAACGACATTGCGTCTCCGGGTCATCTCCCAAAACGGAAAGCCGGTTCAGAAGGCGACCCTTTGGTTGGAAACAACCGAAGGCCATTGGATGGGGCCGGCTGATCGCGAACCGGGCGGCAACAAGCGGGGCGCCGTCGCGGTTCAAACGGAGCTGGAATTGCACACCGATGCCGACGGTCGCGCGAATTGGTCGGAGGCTCCGGATTCTGATCTCTCGTTTTCAGTCGCGGCGCCCGGCCACATGTATCTTCATCACTACCGCGTCCATCCCGACGGACAGGAGCACACGGTCACTCTCGAACCCGCGCTGACCATTGTGGGCACCGTGGTGGATTCCAAGACGGGAGCCCTCGTACCGAAGGCCCGCATCATCACCGGATGGCCACAGACGGACTTCTTTACCGGGAAGACGAACGCCCAGTGGAGTCCGATCGACCGATTTTGGCTGCCGTTTGAGGGTGGGGAGTTCCGACACACCTTTGAAGAAGCGGTGCTCGGCGCCGAGAAGAACCCGGGGTACGTGTTCAAATTTGAGGCGGAAGGTTACGCCTCCTATATCTCGCGTTTCGTCGCCGCAGATGAGGGAGAGGTAAGACTCGATGTGAGCCTGCGCCCCGCTGCGTCCACCACCATCACCGTGGTGACGGCGGATGGCCGTCCCGCCGCTGGCGCGGCCATCGCGCTTGTCCCGGTTGATGGCCACGCGCGGCTCAAGGATCGCGGATTCGACCCCCTGAACAGTCGCGGGAGCCTCATTCTCACCACCGATTCGCGTGGGCAGTTCAAGCTTCCTGCCGACGATTCACTCGGTCGCATCCTGGCGACGCATCCGGGGGGATTTGGGGAAGTGGCGCCCGGAGAGCTCAACGCGGGCCGTTCGACCTGGCAGTTGCTGCCCTGGGGGCGCATCGAGGGAAAATGGCTCGTCTCGGGAAAGCCGGCAGTCGGGAACGAGGTCTTGCTCGAAAACCCTGACGGGCCGATGGGCATGCTGGAGTTCGACTTCTCCGACTCCAAGAAGCGGACGGATTCCGAGGGGCGCTTTGCTTACGAGCGTGTCCCGCCGGGAACGGTTCGCCTCGTCCGGTTGATCCAAAGCCCAGGGGGGAATGGCTGGGGATACGGACGCAAGACGGAGGTTGTGGTGCGCCCCGGGGAGATATCCACCGTGACGTTGGGGGTGGGTGGCTACGTCGTCACGGCAAGCTTGGTCCTGCCAGCGGGTGTCGATTCCTCCCAGCGTGTGAACTACTACGGGGTGATTCAGACTCCGACGCCCGAGATCCCTACCGAGATCAAAGGCAATCCGGAGGCGATTCAGCGCTGGTTGCAGGCCTCAGGGCGCTTTCAGTTAATGCAGAAGGCAAAAGTTTTTCCGATGACCCCCGAGGCGGACGGATTGATTCGGGGTGAGGAAGTGGAGCCGGGGACGTTTGTCTTTCGCTGCGGTGCGTTTGTGGCGGATGCCACCGGCAAGCCCTTGATGCGGTGGGTCGCTCCGACGCAGCCCATCACCATTCCTGACAACCCGTCCTCGGGAACCATCGACCTTGGGGTCATCACCCTTCAGCCAGAGCCGGCACCGCGTTGATCCTCCGCACTCCATCGGGAGCGTTTGGAGTCCGGCGGCGGGCCGCCGGTTTGGAGGTGTCGGTATGGCGACGGGGGCAGTGGTCAAACCGAGGGTGGCGAAGGCAACGGAAAAGGAAGAGGCGGGTTGGGTGGCGAGGTGAGGGATCCAAACCGGTGAGTCGCTTCGCTCCCCACCGGACTCCACAGGAATCGACCGTAGCCGCTGACGGAAGGAAGCGGATTCCACCGGCTGTGAAATGGCCCCCGCCCGTCGATTCCGGTGCAAGTCGAGCGGGGGCCTGTTCGCCTCGTTCCCTCGGCGGCTACGATTGGAACGCCTTTTCGGTCGCCATCGGTAGGACTGGAACGCACGGTTGCCGCGTTTATGTTCCACCCTCGAGTCTTTTGCTGGTTTACCGCTCTGCTTCTTGGTGTTGGCACCGTTAGTCGGGCCGATGAAGACGCCGGGCACTCACGTCACGGAACGGCCTTCGATTCCGGCCTGCGCCAGAAGCCGTGGAAGATGGAGGGCATCGGCCATACCCACTTCCCAATCACCAGCAAGGTTCCCGAGGTGCAGGAATGGTTCGATCAAGGCAACACGCTGCTGCACTCCTTCTGGTTCGAGGAGGCGGAGAGGTCCTTCCGCTGGTGCCTGAAGCTCGATCCCGACAATGCCATGGCCTACTGGGGACTGGCCCGCTGCGGCTTGAATTGGTTCACGCGGGGCCCGCTCGACAAACCGGAGATCAAGCGATACCTGGACTTCCTCAACGACGCCGTTCGGCTCAAGGGCACCGTGAGTGAACGCGAGCGGCTCTACATCGAAGCCTGGGCCGCCTCCTTCACTGGCGATTCCTATACGCTGGGTGGCAAGGAACGAGCCGAAATTCTCTGCCGCCGTTTGCAGGCGCTGTCGCTCAAGTTTCCCGACGACATTGAAGCCAAGGCTCTGTTCGCGCTCTTTTCCATCCATCCCGGACACGCGTTGAGCACCGAGCTGATGATCCAGCAGGTCCTTGCGAAGGAACCGGATCATCCCGGCGCGCATCACTATCGCATCCACAATTGGGACGGCGCGGCTCCCGAGCAGGGACTGCCGAGCTGCATCCGGTACGGCCAGGTGGCGCCCAAGGTGGGTCATGCCGATCACATGCCGGGTCACAATTATACCAAGATGGGCCTGTGGCATGAGGCCGCCTGGTCGATGGACACCGCGACGCGCATCGAACTGCGGTACATGAACGAGCAGCTCGCCCTGCCCTTCGAGACGTGGAACTTCGCCCACAATCGAAACTACCTCTGCTACATCCAGGAACAACTCGGCATGGTGGATGTGGCGCTCCGTGGCGCACGGGATCTCCTCGCCGCGCCGCGTGATCCCGACTCGAACAAGGACAACCAGTACGGGGCGTTCGATCAGGGAATGGTGGCGCTGGTGCGTGGATTGCTGAAGTTCGAGCGCTGGGACGACATTCTGACGAAGTCGAACTCCGTGGCCATTCCCTGGCGGGATCTTCCCAACGACAAGATTCTTCGCGCTTTTGCGGAAACTCTCGCCTACGTCGGAAAGAAGGATCTGCATCGCGCGCGCACCCAGCTGCAGGAGCTCAAGGTCCTGCTGGGAAACAAGAAGGACGCTGAGGCTGCGAGTGTGGAGAAGATTGCGGAAGGACTGCTTCTCGCCGCCGAGGGCAATCTGCTGGATTCCACCCGGATGCTGCTGGACGCCGCGGAGTCGGAGCGAAAGGAACGGGAAGCCGGGCATTACGACAACGATCCGCCCTCAAGCCCCTGGCCGGTGGCCCGTTTACTCGGTGACGTGTATCTGGAGCGGGGCGAAGCCCGGCTGGCGATCGAGGCGTATGAACGCGCCTTGAAGCAGGAACCCTACGACGCCTTCACCCTCTCAGGATTGACCCGCGCCTATTCAGTTTCAGGCGCACCGGACAAGGCGGAGAACGCGTACGGGCGGCTTCTCTACGTGTGGTCGGGGGCGAATCGCGAGCTGAAGTGGACGACCTCGGCGTCCGCCCTCGGACTCAAGGCCAAGGCGATCGCGCCCACGCTCACGGTGGAGCGGCCCTACCGGCCCGAACTGCTCGCGAATTTGGGAACCCTCAACTGGGAACCGTATGCGGCGCCGAAACTCAACTGCCTCGATGTGGACGGAAAGCCGGTGACGCTCGATCAATTCCGCGGAACGAATGTGCTGCTTGTGTTTTACCTGAACGACGAATGCGTGCACTGCGTGGAGCAGCTCAAGTCGATCAATGCCCATGGTGACGACTGGAGTGGCGAGAACACCGTCGTGCTCGGCGTCAGCAGCGTCACGCCCGAGAAGAACAAGGCCTCTCCCAAGCTCGGCAAGCTCGCGATCCGATTGCTGTCAGACTCGAACCACGAGAACGCCCGACGCTTCACCTCCTACGACGACTTTGAGGATCTGGAACTGCACTCCACGGTGTTGATCGACACTCAGGGTCGGGTCCACTGGAAGCGCACCGGTGGCAAGCCGTTTGCGGATGTGGACTTCCTGCTGAAGTCCGTAAAGCAGATGAATCAGAAGACCGCGGTTCAAACCGCGGATGGACGCAAGTAAACGTGGATGAAGAGTGAGAAGCGAAGACCTCGCATCGAACTCCTTCTCAACGCACGAATGGCCATCGTGGGTGGCAGCCCGCTCGGAGTTCCGCCTTCAGGCGGCGCGGGGTGGCGAACGCGGACCGTCTGAAGACGGGACTCCGAACGGGCGGGGTCGGGCGTCGGCGAAACTCCGAGTGTGGTTCGAGGTCGCGTTATCGAAAGCGGCGTGGCGCTGCGCTCCACAAGGGGCGTTTGGAGTCCGGCGGCGGGCCGCCGGTTTGGAGGGGACGGTATGGCGACGGGGGTAGCGGTCGACCCGAAGGTGGCCAAGGCAACGGAAAAGGAAGAGGCGCGCTGGGTGGCGAGGTGAGGGGTCCAAACCGGTGAGTCGCTTCGCTCCCCACCGGACTCCAAAAGGGGGCGAAGGTGTCGCTCCGAGGCCTGGGGCCCATCCGCCTTCTTCCCTCGGCGGCTACGACTCGAATTCTTCCCTCATTGCCCACTCAGGGGCCGACCGGCTTCGTCAATCCAGGTGGGTGTCAGCAACAGGATGAACTTTCGCGGCGAGGGCTTGCCGTCACTGGTTTCGTAGGTATGACCAGCGATCACGGCAGTTTGCCCATCTTGGATTTCGAAGTCGGCATTAAGATGAAGCGAAACGCTCTCGTTCTTCGCCGCCGGAAGAGTCTCCGTCCAGTCGGTCTTCAAACGAAAGCGCCCCTTTCCAGGAAGTGACGACGCCACGAATTCGCCCCGAATGGACCCGGCACCGGACACGGAGGTCCGCCGATTGAAGTGCGTGAGGACTCTCGTCTGAATCGCTTGAGCCCAACGTTGCTGGATCTTATTGGCTAATGGCGCCGCATCCTTGGCATTTAGGGTGTACTGACAGGTCCACGTGGATCCTGGTATGGTGTTGGTCAGTCCCCGGCTCGTATCCACCCGCTGGATGAAGGACGTCAGAACGCCTTCGCGGCTCGCAGCACTCTGGGCGGCTCGCACCCACTCAAGGGTCTCTGCGTCGGCGTCGAGTAGGGTGGCGGAGAGCACTATTTGGGGGTTACGGGCAACAGACAG
>JANXMD010000432.1 GCA_025354845.1 Verrucomicrobiota bacterium
CTGCTCGATGTCGATGTCGAGATTCTTGAGCACCTTGGCGGCGACGCCGTCGCCCTCGCGAAGCAGGCCCAGCAGGATGTGTTCGGTGCCGACGTAGGTGTGGTTGAGCGCCTTGGCCTCCTTCGCGGCGAGCGAAAGGACCTTCTTGACGCGAGGGGTGTACGGGATGTTCCCGCTAACCTTGCCTTCACCGCCGCCGCGCACTTCCTTCTCGACCTCCTGCCGGACGTTCTCGAGATCCAGGCCCATGCGCTGGAGAACATTCACGGCGACGCCCTGCCCGAGCTTGATGAGCCCGAGGAGTAGATGCTCCGTGCCGACGAAGTTGTGGTTGAAACGATCCGCCTCCTTCCGCGCCAGCGCCAGCACCTGCTGCGCACGGGGCGTGAAGTTGTTCATGTTGTCTTCGCTCATGGCTTCCTGGGTTGGGGGTGGCCTGGCTCGGCGCCGGCTGCGCGAATCGCAAATCGGCCCGGGGCAATGTGTGGTTGCGGTTCTACGCCGTCAAAAGTTCTTGAGGCAAACGACGGAAATTGCGCGGTGCCTCATGTCGGACGCTCGGGGAGGCCTGCGGGATCGGGCGGGGGGAGCAGTTTCATGCGCTCCCGCAGCAGATCGGCTCGCAGGGCATCGCGCCCTTCAGCATCCAGCTTCTGATTGCGACCGGCCTGCAAATGGGCCGGCTGCGAAATAAGGAACAATTCGTCCACCCCGGCCTTTGGCGTCTGCCCGAAAAGACCCAGATCCACGCCCAGCCGCAAATGGCTGAGAAGATTCATCGTTTCCTTCGAGGTAATGGTGTGGGAATGGCTCAACACGCCGTAAGCACGGCCAATGTGGTTGAGCAACACCTTGGGCTTCTTCTCCAACTGGAAGAGACGGGCGTTCTCCTCGTGCTCGATGATCTGGAGAAGCACCTTGTTGATGCGCTCCACGATCTCGGCCTCGGACTCGCCGAGGGTCATCTGGTTGGAAACCTGGAAAATATTCCCGAGCGCCTCGGTGCCTTCGCCATACAGACCGCGCACGGCGAGGCCCAGTTTGTTCACCGCCTGAATGATCTGGTTGATCTGCTCGGCGAGCACCAACCCCGGGAGGTGCAGCATGGCGCTCACGCGAATGCCGGTGCCGAGGTTGGTCGGGCAGGCGGTCAGGTAGCCGTAGTGGGAATCAAAGGCGAACTCCACCTTCTCCTGCAGCGAGGAGTCCACGGCATCAATGGCCAGCCAGGCCTGCTTGAGCTGCAACCCGGGACGTAGCGCCTGCATGCGGAGGTGGTCCTCCTCGTTGACCATGACGCAGACGGTCTCCTCTTTGTTGAGGACAATGCCGCTCCCAGCATTCTTCTGCGCGTGCTCGCGGCTGACCAGGTGGCGTTCCACCAGGAGTTGCTTGTCCTGGGCGGAAAGCTTGTCCATGCCCTCGGCGAGCGGCTCGGAACCCATTTGCGGCAGGTGCGAGACGGCCTCCATGAGCGTCTCAAACGCCTTCACCCGGTCCGGCTTCTTGGCATGCCCTGGGAATGGCACGCCGGTCAGATTGCGGGCGAGACGGACACGGGAGGAAAAGACGATCTTGTCGTTCGGACCGTTCCGCCGGCAGGCATCAGCGGGACTGCTCAGGAAATCGAGGACGTTCATGTCAGTCGGGATTAGGCGGCCTGAGCTTCCTTGCGGGCGGACTTGATGGCGTCACGCAAGGCTGCGGCCTGTTCAAAATCCTCCCGCGCGATGGCTTGCTTGAGATCGGCTTCCAGCTTGTCGAGGCGCGACTTGCTGGTGGTCCCACGCTTGTGGCCAGCGGGGATTTTTCCCTTGTGCTGGGTGCCCTTGTGCATGCCTTTAAGAAGTGACTCAAGTCCTTCAGCAAAAACATGATAGCACTCCGAACAACCGAGGCGGCCGGTCTTCTTGAAGTCGGCCTGGGTGAAGCCACAAGCCGGGCAGGATGTCTCGGTCCCGGCAGCGGTGGTGGCCTCCTCCATTTTCTGGGAGGCGCCCAGCCCCAGCAACAGGTCGGCCAATGAGAAACCGGTCGGGTCGTTGACACCCTTCTCTTTGGCACACCCTTCGCAGAGGTCGACCTTCTTCACCTGATTCTCAACGATCTGAGTCAGGTGAACGGTCGCTTCCGCTTTTTTGCACACGTGGCATTGCATAGCTGATCTGCTTCAAATTCGGGTCGGCGCGGGGGCAAGTCAAGGAACGCGACAAAACGAACTCCTCGCCCGATGACTTCCCTTCACCCTGATCCCATCGGCGAAAAGGATGCCGAATTTGAGGCGGGAGTCCTTTCGGCTTGTGATTCGGACGCCGCCCGGCGTAATCGCCGACCATGTTCCGCCGCGGCGGTTTTCACCCGCTTCCCCTGCTCCTGCTCCTCGGACTCGCCCTGCTGGCGGGATGCGAAACCGGCGCGCCGGCGGGTCGTTCCAGTGCAACCGGCGCGGCGCCCCGGCTGGAAACCCTGCCCGTTCCCGAGGCGCCGACCCTGCAATCCGCGCGGGACACCGGTATCACCAACCGCGTGCAGGCGCCGGCGCCGGTGACCACGGCGCCCGCGGTCGTTCTACACGAGCCGGAGGTCGGCACCACCGGTCCGATGTGGATCGACTGGCAAACCTGGCACGCCGAACACGCAACTCGACGCGTGGAGTTGGTCCCGGGAAGCCGGCGGGCCGTGTGGGAGGGAACCCCTCTCTACCTGGGATTCGAGCCACGACTGCTCGATCATCGGGTGGAAGTCCTGCGACGTGACGTGGACAAGAATTTCGCCCCGCTTCTGGACCCGCAGCCGGTCATTCCGGCCTTGCGACGAATCGTGATCGATCCCGGGCATGGTGGAACCAACTCCGGAACACGAAGCATCACCGGATCTCAATTCGAGAAGCAGCTGACGCTCGACTGGGCGCTGCGGTTGGGCGCCCTGCTGCGGGCGCGCGGGTGGGAGGTGTCGCTCACCCGCACGAACGACGCCGGGATGGATCTCCCCGGGCGCGTGGAGGTCGCCGATCACGCGGAGGCCGCGCTGTTCATCAGCCTGCATTTCAACGGCGCTTTTCCCAACACCGAGGTTCACGGTCTCGAAACCTACTGCCTCACGCCCAAGGGACTGCCATCGACGGTCACGCGCGACTTTGCGGATGACGCCTCACAGGAATGGCCCAACAACGCCTTCGACGCCCCCAACCTGCGGCTGGCGATGCGGATCCATCGCTCGCTCATCCAGAGGACCGGCGCGACCGATCGCGGCGTGCGCCGGGCGCGGTTCATGGGCGTGCTGCGGGGACAGCGGCGTCCGGCGGTGCTGATTGAAGGCGGGTTTCTCTCGAATCCGGCAGAAGCCACCCAGATCAACACCCCGGCGTATCGCCAGCGGCTCGCCGAGGCCGTGGCCGCCGCGCTGGAGGAACCACAGCAGGCGAGCAGCAAGTCGGATTCGACCCCATTTTGAGCCTTTTTCCGGCCCGCCCGACGCGGCAAGGTTCTCGTCATGCAGCAACCCGTCCTGGTCACCGGTGGCGCCGGATTCATCGGCTCGCACCTGGTTGAACGCCTCCTCGCGGACGGCGAACGGGTGCTGGTGATCGATGACTTTTCCACCGGGAGCCGCGAAAACCTCAGCCGAGTCAGCACCCATCCGCAGCTACAAGTGGTGGAATCGACGGTTTCCGGATGCCGCGACCTGGGAATGCGGGTCAGCGGCTGTTCCCAGGTCTTCCATCTCGCCGCGGCGGTGGGGGTGGAATTGGTGGTGCGCTCGCCCATCCGCACCATCGAGACGAATTTGCGCGAGACCGAGGCCGTGCTGGCCGCGGCAGCGCCGTCAGGAGTGCCGGTGCTGCTGGCCTCCACTTCCGAAGTGTACGGGAAGAGCACGAAGGCGACGTTTTCCGAGGAGGACGACCTGCTGATCGGCCCCCCCACGTTGGGACGCTGGAGTTACGCGTGTTCCAAGTTGATGGATGAATTCCTCGCCCTCGCGT
Organism: Verrucomicrobiota bacterium; assembly: GCA_025354845.1. Taxonomy (GTDB): domain Bacteria; phylum Verrucomicrobiota; class Verrucomicrobiia; order Limisphaerales; family UBA9464; genus CAIVQB01. The sequence continues at coordinate 3,986 of JANXMD010000432.1, forward strand.
ACATGCGCGAGCGGGGCTTGCCCGTCACCATCGTGCGGTTCTTCAACACCGTCGGCCCGCGACAGACCGGGCGCTATGGCATGGTACTCCCCCGGTTCATCGCCGCCGCGAAATCCGGTGCGCCGCTGCGGGTGTACGGAGACGGCGGCCAGACTCGGTGCTTCTGCCACGTGGCCGACGTGATTGAATCGCTGGTTCGACTCCAGGCCTGCCCCGCTGCGCCAGGAGAGGTAATCAACATTGGCAACGACCGCCCGATCAGCGTCCTGGATCTCGCGCGGGAAGTGATCCGGCACACCGGCTCGACATCGTCCATCGAGATGGTTCCGTACGATCAAGCCTACGACGCTGGATTCGAGGACATGCGGAATCGGCGCCCGGCAGTCGAGAAGCTCGAACGGCTGATCGGATTTCGGCCGCGACGGCCGCTCGAAAGCATCATCGACGAAGTGCTGCGCGCCTGACCCCGCCGTTCGATGATCCCTGCACGCATCCGCCCGAAACACGCCCTGGGTGTTGTGCTCTGTGGACTGATTGCGTGGGCTAGTTGCTCCCGAAGACACGAGTGGACCGGCAAGGCGACACACACTTCTCCCGCGGGAGGCAACTCCCAGCCGCTCGCGGTTGAGGTGTGTTCCATGGAGGGTTCAAACGGACGCTCGCTCGCCCGGCAACTGCTCCAAGCGCATCGCACGGAAGCGAAGGCAACCGCGTCGCAGGTTGCCCAGATGGATGCCGACGACACCGCATTGCGACGCTTCGCTTCCGAGCTGGATGCGATCTTTACCCCGGCTCCTTACCTGCCCCACCGATCCGCGTGGGCGGCTGAAATCAACGAACGCCGCAAGCAGCTGCAGATCTCGCGTGCCGCCAAGCTAAACCACGAACCCGCACTCGTCGCGCGGCTGTTCGAATCCATCACCAACTCCGGGGTGCGATCCGACGCCTTGGGTTCGTTCCGCTTGGTTGCATCCGAGGGCGACTGGATCGTGGCCCGCCCTGATCCGCATTCCGGGCCGGGCCCACTCTGGCCCGTGTGGGTGTTCACGCTGGAGGACTCCATGCACTCGAACTCTGGCGTGCCTCTGGATTCCGCGCGGCAGTTGACCAACGCAACGCAATTGGCCAATCAACTCGCGCGGCTCGCCGCGGACGCGACGACACACGAATCCAGCCCCTCTACCCCCTCAACGACGTCCCCCGCAACCGAAAGGGCACTGACTGCCTGGATCGCCGAGACCCGTGCGAACGCCGGCATTGAAGTGTCCAACTCGGTACAGCGCATCGCCGCGGTTCGATCGGCCATCGTCGCGAAGCATGCGGCCGGCGATTCGGTTTCGATCTCCCTGGAAGGCGGTCGAACCACAAATCTCGTGACGTTGACTCTGCGATGGATTCCTCCCGGGAATTTTTCGATGGGAAGTCCGCCGGATGAAAAGGACCGCGACCGCGACGAAACGCTGCACACGGTGCTGTTGAACCGCGGCTTCTATCTGGCGGAGACCGAATGCACCCAGGCGCAGTGGCTCAAGGCGAGCGCGGCCCATCGAAGCGGGACGCGCGGCGACGCGCTGCCAGTCACACAGGTCACGTGGACAGATGCCCACACGTTCTGCCAACAACTGACAGCCTGGCATCGGCAGCTGGGATTGCTGCCCAGCGGATGGAAGTGGGATCTGCCTACGGAGGCGCAATGGGAATATGCCTGTCGCGCGGGAACCACTGGGCCGTTCGCCGGTGAGCTGGATGATCTCGCTTGGCATGCGGGGAATTCCAAGGGCCGCCTCCAACCGGTGAAGACCCGCCGGCCGAATGCCTGGGGGTTGCACGACATGCACGGCAACGTCGCCGAATGGTGCCAGGATTGGTTTGGTGACTATTCGCTCGGAATGGCGGTGGATCCCGCGGGGCCGGATACAGGAACGGTGCGGGTGTACCGAGGCGGAAACCTAATCTATGGGGCCCGCAGAAGTCGTTCCGCGATCCGCGGCGCCTTCAGCCCGGGACTGCGCGGCGACTATCTCGGATTCCGTCCCGCACTCGTGCAAGAACCTTGAACCTGAAATCAGCGGGTGAAGAAACGGGCAACCACAGATGACCACCGATGGACACAGATCAAGGGAAACGGCGCCAGGTAATCGGCGGAGCCTCCAGCGCGCCGGGGGAAAGCTGGCCGCACTAGGCTTCATCGCGCTGCTGGCGGGGCTTCCGGTTTCGGCCGCCATCACGCTGCTCGACGATGGCTACCACGTGCATCCCGGAGACGAGATTCAAGAAGCCATGCAGGCTGCTGCGACAAACCGGGTGCAGAAGACCGTCAGGGTCCACGCTGGGGAATACCGCTCGCGCGTACGCCGTCAGGCGCTGGTGTGGTTCAATCGCAGCCACGATGGCATTCATCTCATTGCAGACGGGGCGGTCACACTGACCGCCGCCAATCCCGAATTGGCGTTGCCATCAGAACCCGGGTTTCCCGCCGTGGTGAATCACGTGGTGTATTTCGGGGATGGGGTGTCGTCGAACACCGTGATGCAAGGCTTCCAACTAACCGGCGCCAACGCCTTCCTCACCCGCGCACTGACCCGCGAGATGGAGCCGTCCACGGCCATCCTGAAAAACTTCTTTTTCTACTCCGACGGTGGGGCCATCAAGGTGTTTGGTCGCTCCTATCCCGTGCTTCGAGATCTCACCCTGTTCGACAATTTTACGCGCCCCTGCGGTGCCGGGATTTCCATTCAGCACCAGGGATACAAGGAAGGCGCCGTGCGAATCGAAAACTGCGTGTTCCGGAACAATCGCGCGCAGGGCACCGGCGGAGCTCTGGATCTCCTGGTGGGCAGCGCAGCCGAGGTCGTGAACTGCCTGTTTGTGGAAAACACATCCAACACCGGCGAGGACCTCGTGGCCAAGAATTCCGGCGAACGCCCGTTTGTGAACAATGGCGTCGTCACCCTCTTCTGGAATTCCAAGGCGCTATTTCAGAACTGCACCTTTGCAAAGAATCGAAACGGCGTGGACGACATGGGAACTGAAAGCACCTACCTCCAGTGCCTCTTCGGCGGGAACTCCGAGGACACCGGACTCAAGGGCTATCCACGCTACGAACTTGCCATCAATACTGGGGGCACGGTGCGAGGATGCACCTTCGTCGGACGGATCCTCGACGTGCAGAGTAAAGTTTCCGCGGAACAAAACCGGCTGTCCGCTCCTGCGCCACAATTTGACGCCTCGTTCGTTCCCCAAGGCGCAGAGTTTCGCGACGTCGGCTACCGCCCGCAGACAGCGCTGAAGACTCGTTGAGCCCCTGAAAATCGCATTTCAGCGACTTTCCGTCACCGTTAGGAGCCCATTGGACGGAATGCCGTCGGTGATGGTCTGACGCGTTCCCGAGGGCCATTGAACCTCGATGCGTTCGGCTCGGCTCGCCGCATCCAGGCCGAAGTACAGCGGCATCGAACTTTGGGACAAATACCCCGATTTTCCATCGCAGGAGCGGGAGTACTCATGCCCACCGGCGAGCACGCGGACGCGCGCGCCGAGACCATCCCGGTTCGACTTCGTCCCCACCAGCTTCACCTGTAGGAAGTGCACCGGATGGCGCTGCGCCAGGTTGCTAATCAATACCTGTGGACGGTCATTCCACTCGTTGGTGATGACATCCAAATCCCCGTCGCCATCCAGATCGAAGGCCACCGAGGAACGCGAGCTAAGGGTACCGATGACATCGATCAGCCCGGTCTTGCCGCGGGCGATGGGATGACGCCGATCCTCGCCGGAGGCATCCAGGGTGAAAAACACCTTCTCAGTCCGCTTGCCCGCGCGCGGTTCGACTCCGAGGACAAACTCGCTGTCCACGAAACGACGTCCCTGTTCATTCAAAAGCACCGAATTGATCGCGTAGCGAAGCGGATACCCCATGCCCGCCGTCACGATCACATCCTCATAGCCATCGGCGTTCAGATCGGCCACCGAAACACCCCACGGCCAATACGTCTCCAAGCCCATCGCAGCGGAACTTTCCACGAAACGTCCCTGTCCCGTGTTCCGGAAGAACGCGTTTCCGAGAATGTTATGGGTCGCGGCTTGAACTTGGATCGCACTCCATTCAGTGGAGCACCACGGATCACTCTTCAGCTTCTCAAAGCCGGCGCTAAAATCCCGTTCGCCCGCCTGTATTTGCCGTGAGGTCATGTCGGAATGCATGTCCGTCACGAGCAGGTCCATTTCGCCATCCAGATTGAAGTCGAAGAACTTTACCCCCATCGCACCCCACGGGGTCTTTGGAAAATACCGGTCCGATTTATCCACGAACCGCGTCCCGCCCTGATTTTCGTAAAGGCGATCTCGGCCCGACATACTCAGGACGTACAGATCCGGAAACCCATCGCCATTGACGTCACAGAACGTGGCGTCCCCGCTCCATCCCACGTGCTCCAACCCCATGGAGGCGGAGACGTCCTCGAATTTTCCCCCGCCCCGATTTTGATACAGCACGCTCTTCTCTCCCCGGTCGGGGAACATCCATCCAAGGAAGGCATCGGACCGGCCGAGGTAGGATCCGTCCTTGCCCTTTTCCCCGCGGGTGTAGGCGCCGACATTGCAGACAAAGAGATCGAGCAGACCGTCGTTGTTAAAATCGAACCAGACGGCCCCCGAACTGTGCCTCGGCTGCTTCACGGCGAGTCCCGACTCGGCGGTCACGTCGCGAAACACCCCGTTGCCCTCATTGTGAAAGAGCACGTTTCCCATTCGGACTGTGGTGACGAACAAATCCGGTCGCCCGTCGTTGTCGTAGTCGGCAAAGGACGCCGTCACACAGACCCGGTCCGCCACCGCGACCCCGGCCTTCATCGTGATCTCCTCGAAACGGCCCCCTCCCACGTTTCGCCACAACTGATTGCCGCCGCGTTGATCGACGAAGTAAACGTCGAGCAAGCCGTCGCCATCGACATCCGCCACGGCGAGTCCGGTTCCATGATCGTAATGCACCGCCTTGTAGTTTTTGGAGGCGTCCTCCACGGGGTGCATCTGGAAACGGATGCCGCTCGCCTCCACACGATCCTCGAACGTGAAATCATGAAACACCGACCAACTCCGTGCCGCCTCGCGCTGCCGCGCCTCCTGCGCCGCGAGCAGAGGGAGGACGTTGGAATTCGTTCCCAGCGGATTGAAGGTCTGTCGCGAAACCGGGTCGGCCGCCTGTAGGCAGGTGGCCAGTAGGGACGACAGAAGAAGCGGGAAGATCCCGACCCCGAATTGATTTGGAATCGACGGTCGGAGGGTACTCATGGACGGAAGGGATTATCGAACAGGCGCCAGGACCACCCGGAATCCCACAAAATGAATTCCTGTTTGGGGTCCCATCATAAATCGACTCGAAGCGCCTCCAAACGGCAGGTCCTGATTCCAGCCGCCACCTTTGAACACCTTGTACTTGTTCGTGGCGGGTCCCACCGGATCGGTCAGTGGCGCGGCGGGATAGGGTTCGAACCAATCCTGGCACCATTCCCAGACGTTTCCGTGCATGTCGTAGAGACCCCAGGCATTCGGCTCCTTCTGTCCCACGGGATGGGTGGCGGCGCCGCTGTTCTCTGCGGTCCAGGCAAAGCGGTCCCCCAGCGCCACCTCATTCCCAAAACTGAAACGGTTGGTGGATCCCGCCCGACAGGCGTACTCCCACTCCGCCTCGGTCGGGAGTCGGTACTCGTAGGTGTCCGTAAGCGTGCCATTCGCCCGCTCCTGCGAGGTAAGCCGCTTGCAATAGGCCGTGGCGGCTAGGAACGAAACCTTCTCCACCGGCAGCCTGGGATCCCCGGTGAAGTGGCTCGTGTTGGTCCCCATCACTGCGGTGAATTCCGCCTGCGTGACCTCGTATTTCCCCATCCAGAAATCGTGGGTGATGGTTACCGGAAACTTCAACCGCTGGAACGTGCCTCCGCGGATCGCCACCAGGTTGGTCCGAGGCACGAGTTTCGGAACGACGGCTCCCGTTTTCGCAGATTCCTGTCCGCCGCGATCACAACCCGCGAAGAACCCCGCCAGACAGGCCAGGAGAAACATTCGGGAGACGACATTCATCCACATTGGAGAATCAGCGGGGCGTTTCATTCCTGATACTGAAGAACTATCGAACGTTGTTCCGGCCGCACGGGGACCGTCTGCTGCTTTCCACCGGGCCAGCGGATCCACACCGCTTCTGGCGTGACACGCAGACCCAGAATCGGGGTCGCCGAGTCCTGCGACCAGTGGCCCGAGCCTGCTTGAAGACTCCGCACTGGCCCCGGATTCCCGCCAGCATAAAGAATCCGAATCTGGGCTCCAATCGCGTCCGGATTCGACTTCAGCCCCTTCACCATCACCCGCATCCCGGGCATGGCATGACGATTCGCGAACAACCGCGTTGCTCCACCGTTCTGCGTCACTGCCACATCGATTCTGCCATCCTGATCAAAGTCCGCCAGCGCGGCACCCCGTTGCTCGCCGTAAATGTGGATTCCGGTCACCGACGCATCCACCGCCTCAAAGCTGCCGTCGCCGCGTCCCTTGAGCCACAACCCCTGTCCCGCATCGTCTCGTGTGATGTCCGTCGCCGTGCCGAAGAAGTTCTGCGTGCAAAACAGATCTTCAATACCGTCGCCATCCACATCGGCGACATTCACCGAAAACACCGGGGCCCACTGCGCTTCACGCGGCAGCGGAACTGGCTTGAAGGATTCGCCTTCATTGAGAAACACCATGGACGAGAACTCTGACGCCTCAACGTATGCCGCAGAATCATACGCCGACTTCAAAACATCGCGCGCCGACGCAGTCGAGAACGCCGCATGCGTTGGGAAATCAGTGGCGAGTCCGGGAAAACCCCGTTCCAACCACAGCCGGTCGTGAACCGGAAACCAGTTAGTCCCCGCGCCCCAGCATTCCAGGATTTGAACTCCGGCCCCCGACCACTCCCCATGGAACAATCGGAGCGGATGAGGACGATACAGTGCATAGACCGAATTCTGTCCCCAGTTACCACAGGCGAGATCCATGCGGCCGTCGCCGTTGAAATCCCCCGCGACGATTCCTGTCCACCATCCCTTCAGTCCATCCAACTTCCACGCCTTCGTGGTCTCCTCAAAGTGATCGCCCCGATTGATGAAAATGCGGACCGGCCCCCACTCGGCGGTCAAGGCCAGATCCGGTTTCCCGTCCTGATTGAGATCCACAAAGGTGGCCCCTGTAACCAGTCCCACTTTGTTGAACGGTTCGCTCCATGCAGAGCTCCGAACGAGCCTGCCGCCTTGATTCAGCCAAATGGAGGACGAAACCGCCTCGGGATATCGGCCCGGTTCATGGCGTCCGGCCACAAACACATCGAGATCCCCATCACCGTCCACGTCCGCCAGGGCTACGGAGCCCAGCGCGGCCGTACCGGTCGGCAAGAGCGCAGGGGCGGTGGAATGGGTGTCGGTCGACGCGTACACCACCAGGCCTGGGATCACGTCCGGCAAGGCCTGAGGATTGGACATTGCCGCAAGCAGCGAGCGGCCGCCCACTCCATCCGACCATCCCACAACCGCAGACATTTCGCCCCGAGCGGGTGCGATCCCGGGAAACGGAGAAAATCCGCGGCCCTTCTGGTTTCGAAACACCGTCGGGCCGGTGCCGGCTCCAGCTCCCACGATCAAATCATCCCATCCATCACCATCCCAATCGAACCAACCGACTCCGGGTCCCTGATGTCCCAACCGTCTTGCCAGCGTGATCTGACGCGACCAGTCATCGAACCCTTCCTCCACATGGGTATGGGAAATCTGCGCGCTGAGATCTTCGAACCACGGCTCCTCGGCCTTGGATCCCGGAACCGGAGTCTCCACCGGATTGGAAGCCAGCGGCTCGTCGATTTCATACACCTGGTTCGCGAGCACTCCGGGGATCACGCTCAGCGCGCCACTTCGCCAGCGAACCTCGAGTGACAAGGATCCAGACGCACTAGGATTCGCGGCGAAGACGCGCACCGCCTCGCCACCGGAAAGATACCGCCCGCCGGCAATCATCTCCTGGCTTTGAACCACCGCCCCGCCCTTCAAGGTGATCCGCGCCCCGATTCCCGCGGTATTGGGAGAACGTCCCTTGAGCCGGACTTCAACGCGTCCGGCCGAGGCATCGTTGCGATACAACGAGGGGCCTTCGTTGAGATTGTTCACCACCAGGTCGAGATCCCCGTCGTTGTCCAAATCCGCCAACGCCATTCCAAAAGAGATTCCAGCGTGATTGAATCCCCAATCGGCCGACTTCGGCTCGAAGGATCCATCGCCGCGATTTCGAAAGGCCGCGTTCTGACTCCGCCAGTGGGGATGAAACTGCATGGAGCGCTTAAGCTGCGCATCGGTCCAACGTTTGGTCCGATCCTTGATTTGATTGTGGCTGTCCTGATTCATCACGTCGAATTCGAACCCATTGGTCATGAGCAGATCCTCATACCCGTCCAAATCCACATCGAGAGCCGCCACCGTCCAGGTCCAATCGGTCGCCGCCACCCCCGCCCACAATGCAGCCTCCACATAACTTCCGTCCGCGTGCCCAAACAACAGAGTGTTCCGATTGAACTGCGGACGTTCGAATACGCGCTCCACTTCCGAAAGGGTCGGACGATCGCGCATCAATTGCCGGAGACGGCGCGAGGGATCCCGGGCCAGCATGTCCACGACCATCACATCGTCATGCCCATCGCGGTCAAAATCCGCGATATCGACTCCCATCGAGGATCGACTCGTGTGGCGGATCTTCGTCGATGAAATCGCGCGAAATGTTCCCTTTCCCGTATTGATCCATATTCGATCGGGAGAGGTGTTGTCGTTGCAGATATAGAGATCCGGAATTCCATCCCCGTTTAAATCTCGGAACATGACTGCGAGTCCCCAGTCGCGGAATGGAGGAATCGGCTTGCCGTCCTCGTCCTGATAGGTGCCCGGCTCGTTTTCGATCGGTGTAAAATGCCCATTTCCATCATTGCGATAAAATCCGTGCACTTCGGGAAGCTCGCGAATCTTACCGTCTTGAAGCGCCTGGAATCGGCCCTTCCATCGAGGGGATCGGGTCGATTCGCCATTAATCTTCGCCACCTCCCAGGTGTCCCCATTGCGAGAGAGGGCGAACCGGGTCGTCGGATCAGCCAGATACATGGCATCGGTAAAATGCGTGCAATACAGATCCAAATCGCCGTCGCCATCGATGTCCGCGAATGCCATCGAGGTGGACGACGCTGTCCGTGAAAGGCCGGAATCCATCTTCTCGGTGAAGTGTCCCTTGCCGTCGTTTAGGAACAGGCGTGTTCCGGTTCCGATGCCGTTGATCAACAAATCGAGATCCCCGTCGCCATCCACGTCGGCAAAACAAACTCCGGAGGAAATCTGACCCGCGCATACCGCGGCTCCGGCATCCATTTCCTGAAAGCGCCATCCACCAAGATTCCGATACAATCGATTCTCCCCGTTCAGGCTCGCGAAGAACAGGTCCTGAAGCCCATCCCCATCCACGTCGCCAATTGCCACACCCGCTCCGTTGTGGGCGACGGCATTGGTGAGATACGAGTCTCCAAGAAGGAGATTGGTGAAGATGATTCCCGCGGCAACGGCTGGAATTTCGGAAAAGCCTGCTTTGGACGCCGGGAGTGCTGGAAGGCGCTGCGTTCGGAATCCCTTCCCTAAACTCCATTCGATGGGGGCCGAATGCCCCTTCAGTGAAACAACACCAAGGAACGCCAGCAGAAGGATCCAACCGTTTGCAAACCGATGCACGCGCCGGACCCAACCACGAAGCCACTCCTCGGTCAATGCACCCAGGGATTTGCGGGACGCCGAACGCATTGGGGCCGTTCAAGACACCGAAGTCGCACCGATGTCGGCATCGCTCCCGGGTGATCCACCGCGGAGGATCCGACCTTCAGACGGATGGAAGCCCCCTGCACATGAAAAAGGGGCCGGTCCAGAGACCGACCCCTTCGAAGGTAATCGCATCGATTCACGCGATGCGGAACACAGGATCACTGGTAGGTAACCACTAGCTTCCCACCACTGATCTTGGTGCTGGTGATGGTCACCACCGGGGTGATGGTCAGGTAACCCTGAGCACCGCTCGTCGGGAGGTCCGCCGTGATCGTCTTGGTGGAGGTGTTGACGACGATTCCGGTGAGCGCCGCACCAGTCAGCGGCGCGGGAGGTACTCCGACGACTTTGAGGGAGCCCTTGTCGGGAGCCGTGCCCACGCGATACGCTTTGTAACCACCGTTGGTAAGGTCGTTGATGAGAACCTTGTCACCGGCAGGATTCACGCTGAACAACTCGATGAACGCGTTGCCCGTGGTGCCCTGAAACAGGGTGCGGATCGGATAGATGCCTGCATCCTGAACGAAGAACTTAAACGTCGAGGAGGTGCCCTCGCCGAGAAGAGCGGCGTCGGTGACCTTGTTGATGAAGCCAGCCTGAGCGCGGAATCGTTCACCGGCACTGACGCCGAGCGTGACGACACCTGCCGGCAACTCCACGAACGAAATCACTTCGCCCGCGATGCCCTCGTCGGTACCGGAAACACCAGGGATGCCAGGCATCTGGTCGTCCGGCCCAAAGAAGCCGTTGTTATCACCCGCCTGTTGGCCGAAGTTCACAACACCGGAAACCTCATACTTGAAGCTCGACCCGACTTTAACACCAGCCCCCAGGGCGACGCCCGGATCGTTCTGATTCGCGAGGTTCTGCATCAAGCCGCCGCCGGCGCTCACCAGGGTTCCTGCCAGAGCCGACTCCGCATCATCCAAGGAAGTGGATGCGATTTCGTCGTTCTGAAAGATCCGCCAGGTGAACCCAGACTTCGTCTTGTCCACACCAGTCGCCTGGTGCGCCACCGTCAGAGTGGCAACCGACGCGGCGATGAAGTTACCCGAGTCGGTGACCGTGTTGCCCAGCGTATCCTTCACGCTGATGGCGTAGCTGTGGTTTCCAGCCGCGAACGGAGCCGCAAGCGTGTAGGCAAAGTCCGTGGCATCTCCCGCCTTTGGCTTGGAGGTCAGAGTGACAACCTTGCCGTCGATGGTGAGCTTGGCGCTCGACACATTCACGAGCGAAGAGCCCTTGTCGTTCACACGGAACGAGAAGGAAACAATGCTCGGATTGATCGCGGAGAGGAACAACCGGTCATCCCCAGTCGCTGCGGTTCCGAGAGAGATGAGGGCCGTCTCCGTGGGAGACTTTCCAAACACGATGGCGTGAGCACCGAGGCCACCCCAACCGCGCTGTCCGGGAGTGGCTTGGTCGCCGTCATTGATCGCCATGCCCAAGCCAAACTTGGTGCCAAGGCTCAGCGGAGCCGTCAGACCGAGAGAGGCCGCCGGGAGCTTGATCTCATAGGTCGTCTTCTTGGTGGCGGCATCGCGGGTTATCTTGGCTTCGGTGCCACCGGGACCCGCTTCGTGCATCACGATCACATCCCCAATCGCGCCTTCCACACCCCCGAGTGCGTAGTTGTAGAGCGCGACCTGCTGCTGACGATCCGCTGAGGCAATCATGAGCTGGATTGAGTCCCCATTCCACGCACTGTTGGCGGCGTTCTCATGATAATCGTCGGTGACGACAAAGCCGAAATAGACGTTGTCGGTGTCGTAAACCACTTGAACCGCCGACGTCTGATCATCCGGTCCGGTCCAGGTGCCACCGGCGTATTCCTCAAAGAGCACGTACTTGCCGGTTCCGGTCGCGCCAGAGCCCTTGGGAACAGAGAACTTGGGATCTGAAAGCACCGGCACACCACCCCACTCGCTCAGGGAGCCATCGAGAACGATGGGTTTGGCCATGGCGCTAGCGGTGTAGTTTTCCTTGCCCGGTTCGATGTCGTTGCGTTTGACGGAACTCAACGTGAACAGCGCCGTTTCAGACGGAGATTTTCCAAACACGATGGCGTGGGCTCCGAGACCACCCCAACCGCGCTGCCCAGGGGTCGCCTGGTCGCCGTCGTTAATGGCCATGCCGAGACCGAATTGAACGCCGCCCTCGAGTTTGTCGAGTCCGAGAGACGCCATCGGGAGCTTGATCTCGTAGGTCGTCTTCTTGGTGGTGGCATTGCGGGTGATCTTCGCCTCGGTTCCACCAGGACCCGCTTCGTGCATGACGATCACATCCCCGATGGCGCCTTCGACACCCCCCAGCGCGTAGTTGTACAACGCCACCTGCTGGCTGCGGTCCGCGCTGGCGATCATCAACTGGATAGAATCGCCGTTCCAGGCGCTGTTGGCAGCGTTCTCGTGATAGTCGTCGGTCACAACAAATCCGAAGTAAACGTTTTCGGCGTCGTAGATGACCTGAACAGCGGAGGTTTGATCATCCGGGCCAGTCCAGGTTCCGCCAGCGTACTCTTCGAACAGCACATAGGTTCCGTTGGGGCCGGAACCTTTCGGAATCGAGAATTTGGGATCGGCGAGAACGGGCACTCCGGACCACTCGCTCAAATCGCCATCAAGCGTCACTGGACGGGGAGCGGGAACCACGGTGTAGAACTCCTTGCCTGGTTCGATGTCGTTTTTCTTTTGGAGTGTAATCAGGGCCGTTTCACTCGGGCTCTTTCCGAAGACGATCGCGTGAGCGCCCAAGCCACCCCAACCGCGCTGACCGGGGGTTGCCTCGTCGCCGTCGTTGATCGCCATGCCAAGGCCGAATTGAACGCCACCTTCGAGCTTGGCGAGTCCAAGAGATGCCTTCGGAAGCTTGATTTCGTAGGTGGTCTTCTTGGTCGTCCCGTTGCGAGTAATCTTCGCCTCGGTTCCACCGGGACCCGCCTCGTGCATTACAATGACGTCACCGATTGCACCCTCGACGCCACCAAGCGCGTAGTTGTAGAGGGCGACCTGCTGGGAACGGTCTCCGTTGGCGATCATCAACTGGATGGAATCGCCATTCCACGCACTGTTTGCAGCGTTTTCGTGATAGTCATCGGTCACGACGAAGCCGAAATAGACGTTCTCGGCGTCGTAAACGATCTGCACGGCAGACGTCTGATCATCCGGGCCGGTCCAGGTACCGCCGGCGTACTCTTCGAACAGCACGTACTTGCCGGTGGCACCCGATCCCTTGGGAACGGCAAATTTCGGGTCGGCCAAGACGGGCACGCCAGCCCATTCACCCAGGTCGCCGTCGAGAACAATGGGTTTGGGGGCAAACACCACGGAGTAGGTTTCCTTCCCGGGCTCAATGTCATTGGCCAGAGCTCGAAGACCGAGCAGGGAGAGGGCGAGGTAAACTGCAAATCCGAAACGCGATGGGAGTTTCATCATTGTTGTCAACTGTGATGTGGCCCAATTCCAAGACAAGGAAAAATCCCAGTCGCCCCCGAACCCACCCGTTTGGAATCCCCAGTTTGTCACTGGGTGTTTGCTTCGACTACTATCTAATGTGCAAATACTTACAACACACATTGTTTCCCGGATTTCTCGTTCGGAAAAAAGGTTGCCTTCCAACCTCGAAGGGCTCCTTGAAAAACGAAAAAGGCAGCCCGAGGGCTGCCTTCTTGAATTCTGGTTTGATCTTCAACCCGAGCGCTTAGCGCTTCGGGAAGAGGAACTCCTGGTCGCCACCGACCGAGGTGCCGGCATCACGGAGCTGATCGCGGAAGCGACCGGAGGTGGTCTGCTGGACCGAACCGTCGCCGAGGAGGGTGTTGCCAGCGTTCTGATGGATCTTGCCATCATAGCCAACGGCCGACTTCGGATCGGTCGCCTGAGTCTGGGTGACCTTGATGTAGCCGGTCTGGTTCGCACCGGAAACCGCAGCGCCCCACATGGCAGGCGTGGTGTTGGTCAGGTTACGATCGCCGGACAGGATGGTCTGGGGATTCTCTTCCGAGGCCGAAAGGCCGAGGAAGTAGGACATCGACTTGTTGCCCGCGAAGGCGTTCGTGCGGAGGACAGCGCCCCAGTTCGGGGCGGTCACGGTGTCAGAGTCCGAGGGGCAGGCCACAATCTTGGGCGTGCTCAGCTCGTTGGAGATGGCAGCGAGGTGCACCCAGACCGAGCTCAGGGTCTGGCTGGCATTCGCCGCGCCACCCACGCCACCGGCCACAGCAGCGCCAGCAGTCGTGTTGTATTCAGCAGTGCCGCCCAGGTTCGTGGAAACGATCCAAGGGAACTGGCCACCGTTGTCGGTTGAGAAGATGCGGATACCGAGACCCACGTTCTTCAGGTTGTTGACGCAGGAAATGCGGTTGGCTTTGGCCTTGGCCTTCGCGAGGGCGGGAAGGAGCATGCCGGCCAAGATCGCGATGATCGCGATCACAACGAGGAGTTCGATCAGCGTGAAGGCGCTGAAACGCTGCTTACGGAGACGATTCATAGGTTTTTGAGTGAGTGAACGGAGTTGTGTGGGCAGACTATCTAGTGACCCCACTTCGACAGTCAACGCCTTTCTCTTCTCCCACTTAGCACTGTCGGTGCCATGTTTTCCACGCTCTATATCGCCGGGCAACGCAGTTGAATTTGCGCATTCGCTCAACAATTTCACCCATTCTCCACCCGCGACGGCATCCCTGTTGCGACTCCTCCGGCGGAAAATTCACGGGAACCTGCCACGGTTCACCGCTGTTAGCGAAAACGTCACCCGACCTCTTTGGAACTCCAATAGGGTCTCCGAAAATCGGCGTCCACCCACTTTGAGTTCCATCCGGATTCCCCCGAGGACCTGCCCCTTCGTACCGCAAACCATTCGCCAGTTCTCCCTCGGGAAATCTGCGCCGATTCGAGGGGGATGCTCAAAAAGCAACATCCCGCAATTTCAAACCGAATCGGTGAACAACCTTTTGTCGAGTCGTTACCGATTGTCATCACGCATGTTAAACACGTGGAAACGCCAACGTATTTTCCACGTGGCATCCCCGCTGCTTGAAGCATTCGCCTTCGGACCTCGGTGACTTGAATACGGGACGAATGCGGCCACCGGATGGGTCGGGTGGCATCAAACCATCAGCACAACCTGCCATGAAGAAAATCGAGGCAATCATCAAACCGTTCAAGCTGGAGGAAGTGAAGGACGCCCTGGGTGACATCGGCATCGAAGGCATGACGGTCAGCGAGGTCAAGGGCTTCGGCCGTCAGAAGGGGCACACCGAGATCTACCGGGGCAGCGAGTACACCGTAGATTTTCTTCCCAAGATCAAGTTGGAGTTGGTGGTTCCGGACGCCAAAGCGCCGGAAGCCGTCGCGGCCATCGTGAAGACGGCGAAAACTGGTAAAATCGGCGATGGGAAGATTTTTGTTTCCGTCGTCGAGGAAGCGATCCGCATTCGCACCGAGGAAAAGGGTGAAGGCGCGGTCTAAACCCGCTGCCCCCAACACGCCTCTGACTCCATGAACCGCAGTCTTTCTCTTTTCACCGTCCTAGCCCTGAGCTTGGGACAGTCCCTTTCTGCGTCGGGTCGTGAGACCGAAGCAGGACGTTACACACACAACGAACACCAAACACGGATGAAGAAAATCGAAGCCATTATCAAGCCCTTCAAACTGGAAGAGGTGAAAGACGCGCTCCATGACGTGGGCGCCGAAGGAATGACCGTTTCCGAAGTCAAGGGCTTCGGCCGGCAAAAGGGTCACACGGAAATCTACCGCGGCAGCGAATACACCGTGGACTTCCTGCCCAAGATCAAGATCGAACTCGTCCTGGCGGACTCCAAGGTCCAGGAGGCAGTCGCGGCCATCATCAAGGCGGCGAAAACCGGCAAGATCGGCGACGGGAAGATCTTCATCTCCGGCGTCGAAGAGGCGGTGCGGATTCGCACCGAGGAAAAGGGGGAGAACGCTGTCTAAGGCGCCCCGCACCGACCCCACGCATCTCTCATTAAATCACCCATGAAAAAGCTCCTGTCCCTGTTTGCATTCCTCGCACTCACGGTCTCGGCACTGACTTTGGTCCGCGCTGAGGATCCTCCCAAGGAAGCCCCAAAAAAGGCCGATCCCAATATTGAACAGCGCATCGCCGATCTCGAGGCCTACGTGAACAACGGGTCACGCGGTGCCGATGCGGCCGACGCCAAGATCACCAGCAAGGTCTCGGGGTCCGGTCCCGGCCACAACGGATTCCAGATGGTCTGCGCCGCCCTGGTGCTCTTCATGACCCTGCCTGGCCTGTTCCTGTTCTATGGCGGCCTGGTCCGGAAGAAGAACATTCTGTCGGTCGTCGCCCAGTGTTTCGGCATTGCCGGACTGGTGACGATCCTCTGGTGGGCCTTCGGCTACAGCTTCGTCTTCGGTGACGGATCCAGCCCCTGGATCGGCAGCTTCAGCAAGTTTGCCTTCCTCAATGGCGTCGATTCCGCCCCCAACGGCAACTACAGCTACTGGGTCTCCCAGAACGTGTACTCCATGTACCAGTTGATGTTCGCCATCATCACCCCGGCCCTGATCCTGGGTGCGATCGCCGAGCGCATGAAGTTCTCCGCTGTGCTGCTCTTCGTGGGCCTCTGGATGGTCCTCGTGTACTTCCCCCTCGCCCACGCGGTTTGGGGCATCGACGGCGCCATGAACGGCGTCTGGAACCCGGCGGCCAAGATTCGCTCCATCGACTTCGCGGGCGGCACCGTGGTGCACATGAGCTCCGGTTGGTCGGCGCTGATCCTCTGCCTCATCCTCGGACCCCGTTTGGGCTTCGGTAAGCAGAACATGGCCCCGCACAGCATGACGATGTGCGCCATCGGCACCGGCATGCTCTGGGTCGGTTGGTACGGATTCAACGCCGGCTCCGCGGTCGCCGCCGACGGCGTTGCCGCCAATGCGTTCACCACCACCACCATCGCGGCCGCGGTGGCCTCGTTCGTGTGGGCAATGCTGGAATACATCATCCGCGGCAAGCCCAGCATCCTGGGATTCTGCTCCGGTGCGGTTGCCGGCTTGGTGGTCATCACCCCGGCTTGCGGCTTCGTGAACACCACCGGCGGCGTGATCATCGGCGTTCTCGCCGGCGTGGTTCCCTTCCTGGCCTGCGCCTACCTCAAGCCCATGTTCAAGTATGACGACGCGCTCGACACCTTCGGCGTGCACGCCATCGGTGGAACCCTTGGAGCGTTGGTGACTGGCTTCCTCGCCACCACCACCAGCGGCAACGGCAACACGCATTTGCGCCGAGAACCCGGCCAAGATGTTCCTGCCCTCGCCCGGCCGCATCACCCGTTTGGTGCTGCCGGAACCCGG
>JANXMD010000124.1 GCA_025354845.1 Verrucomicrobiota bacterium
CACCTCCGGCGATTTCGTGATCCGACTCAGCAGCCGCCAGGCGTGGCAGCGGTTTTTCGCCGCGCGCGGGGGGGATGCGACGCGTGCCTACGAGTTCTATCAGGTCGTCGACAAGATTGAACGCGAGCGACCCGAGGTGAGCGCCGAACGGCTTGCCCCGCTCGGGGTAAACCTCGACGACGTTCGGGCGTTCATTGACTCCAGCATTCCGGAACCGGAGTTGCAGGCAGTGATCGACAATCTGACAGCCCGTGGGCTGGCCGACTTCGTCAAGGTGGACTACGGCGTGATCCGCGGTCTCGCTTACTACACGGGCGTGGTGTTCGAGGCCTTTGACCGCAAGGGCGAGTTCCGTGCGATCGCCGGTGGCGGACGCTATGACCAGCTCGTGAATCAGGTGAGCCAGGGTTCAGTCTCGATGCCGGCACTCGGATTTGGCATGGGTGACGTGGTGCTCGCCGAGCTGCTGAAGGCGCGCGGTCTGGTCCCGTCGTTTGCGGGACGCGTTGCTGCGGTGGTTCTCATCGAGGACGAAACCCTTCGAGCCGAGTCGCTCGGCCTGGTGCAGAAACTGCGCGAGTCGGGACACGCAGTGGACTACTCGCTCACGCCGGCGAAGTCGGACAAGCAGTTCAAGCGAGCCCTCGACCTAGGGGCGTTGAACACCGTTCGGCTGGAGCGCACCCCCGAGGGTGGGCGCACCGCGCGGGTGAAGAATCTCTCCACCCGAATCGAATCCGTAGTGGCTGTGGAGGCGGTGGCCGGATTGCTCTGATCCGCCTCCCCCGACTTGCCTCACCGACCACTCCGCCTAGGCTGTACACATGGACGTCCTGCACGCGCCTTGGCGGATTGACTACATCCTCGCGCCCAAACGGGTCGCTGGGCCCGGGGAACAATCTCTGTTTACCCAGATCGCCCAGAGCAGCGACGACGTGGGCAACTATGTCGTCGCGCGCTCGAAAACCTGCTACGCGGTTCTCAACACCTATCCCTACAATGGCGGGCATCTCATGGTGGTTCCCTACCGCCAGACCGCCGGGTTGGAGACACTGGCCGATGAGGAGCTTCTGGATCTCATGCGCCTGTTGCGGCGCTGCCAGGCGGCGTTGAACGAGGTGATGAAGCCGCACGGGTTCAACATTGGGATCAACCTGGGCCAGGTGGCTGGGGCCGGGATCGTCGAGCATTTGCACGTTCACATCGTTCCGCGCTGGACGGGTGACGCCAACTTCATGCCGGTGATTGCCGGCACGAGCGTGGTGCCCCAGGCGCTGGCGGAAACTGCGGCCAAGCTGCGCGCCGCGTTGACTCACATCGCATGAAGAAGTCCGCATCCGTTCCCGAGGGAGCTCCCGCCACTCAGACCTCTGAGACACTGCAATTCGAATCGGCGCGCGCTGCGCTGGCGGCTTGCGGCGGTGATGAGCGCAATTTGAAGACGCTCGAGATCGAGCTCGGGGTTCACGCCACCACACGCGACGGCTGGATCCGGCTCGAAGGGCCGGCCGACGCTGTCGATCGCGCCAAACGCCTGCTGCTGGCGCTCGAGAAGGGGCATCGCGAAGGCGGGGCTCCGCCGAAGACCCGCGAATTCGCGCACGCGCTGGGCGTAGTCAAGGCGGATGGCGCCTCGGCTCTCGAGAATCTCGTTGCCACACGCATCAGCACCTCGTCCAAGAAGTCCTCGATCACTCCCAAGACCGTGGGCCAGCAGTTGTACGTGCAGGCGATTCGCGATCACGATGTCACCTTCGGCATCGGGCCGGCGGGAACCGGCAAGACCTATCTCGCAATGGCCATGGCCGTGGCGGCGCTGAAGGATGGCAAGGTGGGACGCATCGTCCTGACCCGTCCGGCGGTGGAGGCTGGTGAGGCGCTCGGATTCCTGCCCGGCGACCTGTACCAAAAACTCGATCCGTATCTGCGCCCCCTGCACGACGCGCTGCACGACATGATGCCGGCCGATGAAATCGAGCGGAACATGGAGCGTAGCATCATCGAAATCGCCCCGCTGGCCTACATGCGTGGCCGCACGCTGAATCAGGCGTTCATCATCCTAGACGAGGCGCAAAACACCACCGCCGAGCAGATGCTGATGTTCCTCACCCGTCTCGGTTACGGATCCAAGGTGGTGGTAACCGGCGATCCGACCCAGGTGGATCTCCCGAGCAGTAAAAAGTCCGGCCTCCTGGAGGCTCAGTACGCGCTGAAGGACGTGGAAGGCATTGCGTTGGTTCACTTCGGGAAGCGCGATGTCGTGCGGCATCCGCTTGTTCAGCGCATCGTGGTGGCCTACGAGCGCCATCGCGGCACGCAGCAGCCTCCCGGCTGAGAATTGACCTCATGCGCGGCTTCGACTCCATGCCGGCCGTCCTCGTCGTCACGGTCCTCAACCGGCAGCGACGCCGCCGGTTGAGTCGCCGCGCGCTCGTCGACCTCGCCGCCTCCGTGGCGCGCCGCCTGGGTGTCGAGCTGGAGATCGGCATTCACCTGGTTTCAGCACGGGAGATGGCAACGGTGAACTGGCAGTTTCTTCAGCACGAAGGATCGACCGACGTCATCACCTTCGACCA
>JANXMD010000127.1 GCA_025354845.1 Verrucomicrobiota bacterium
TGAAGGCCGCGCCAATCCGAGCCGCGGGGGGCCACGAACGAATCCGGGACAGACTCCAGGCGCAGGTGACGGCATGGATGATTGTGGCCGGCGTTGCCGGTGCCGCCGCAGGTCTGCTGGTGCGGGGGCTTCGAACTCGCAACGAACCCACTGCCTCCCAGGTGCAACACGCGATTGTGGGCGGATTGGTCGGAGGCGTTGGCCACGCCCTCGCGGTGTATGCGGGAATGGAATATCATTGGATCGTTGGACTCTGCGCCGTGCTGATCGTCTGGTGGTGGATCGGTTCGACCGGCGCGGCGACCCAGTCCGGTTCGAGCGGTTGGGAGTACTCAGGCAGCGGCTACGGGCCAACGAGCAGTCCCTGGTGGGGAGGTTGGGGCTGGGGGAACGGCGGATGGATCCACTTCGGCGGAGGGGATTCTGGTGGTGGTTCCAGTTTCGACAGCACTAGTAGTAGTAGCAGTAGCAGCGATTCCAGTTTTGGCGGTGGCGGCGGGGGTGACGGTGGGTTCAGCGGTGGCGGCGGTTCATCCGATGGTGGCGGAGCCAGCGGAAGCTGGTAGAGTTGGGCTCGGAGCGTATCGGATGAACCCCAAGGCCTTTCACCAGCAGATCGACGACCAGCAACTCGTCGATGCCATCGTCGAAGCCGAGAAAAGCACTTCCGGAGAAATTCGCGTCTTCATTCGTCGGAGTGCCTGCCTCGATCCCCTCGCGGCGGCGCACGCCGAGTTCGACCGCCAGGGGATGAAGAAAACACCGCTGCGCAATGCGGTGCTGATCTATTTGGTCCCCACCACCCGTCAGTTTGCCGTGGCGGCCGACGAGGGAATCCATCTGCGCTGTGGAGAGGCCTTTTGGAAATCGGTAGCCGAGGAAATGGCCGATCTGCTGCGCGAGGGCCGGTACACCGAGGGAGTGCTTGCGGGAATCCGCCGCGCAGGACAGGAGCTGGGGCGACATTTTCCCAAGTTCCCCGGGGACCGTGACGATTTGCCCAACGCAGTGATCCGTGACTGAGTTTCGACAGTCTCGCGGGCCGGCGAAACGTTTTTGCGTCAGCTGCCGATCTTCTTGGCCCCGATCCGCTGACCGTGTTCACTTCCGCGGTGATTCCTGACCGGCTCCAGCGCAGCCTGAAAGTGACCTTTCTCGGCATGGGGGTGAACGCCCTGCTCGCCTGTGGAAAGCTCGTCGCCGGGGTGATGGGGCATTCCCACGCATTGGTCGCCGACAGCGTGGAATCCCTCGCCGACATCATCAGCTCGCTGATCGTCTGGCGTGGACTGGTTGTCGCCTCGAAGCCTGCGGACGAGGATCATCCCTACGGGCACGGAAAGGCAGAACCCATCGCCGCAGCGGTGATCGCCACCGTTCTGCTGATCGCCGCCGCCGGAATCGCGCTGCGCTCCATCGAGGAGGCGCTGGGTCCCCACCACGGCCCGGAACCCTTCACCCTTGCCGTCCTGCTCGCCGTGATCGGACTGAAGGAGTTCATGTTCCGCTTCGCCAAGAGTGAAGCCCGGGCCGTCGAGAGCGCCGTGGTCGAGACCGATGCCTGGCACCATCGGGCCGACGCCATCACCTCGCTAGCCGCCGCGATTGGCATCACCATCTCGCTGATCGGCGGGCCTGCGTTTGCCATGGCCGACGACCTCGCTGCCATTGTTGCCGCGGGCATCATCGCGTGGAACGGCTGGCGCTTGTTGCGGCCCGCCCTGGAGGAACTGATGGATGCCACCCCGGATCCCCAGCTGACCTCCAGAATTCGCGACATCGCGTCCGGCGTCCCGTCCGTAGTGGCGGTGGAGAAATGCTTTGCCCGGCGGATGGGCTATCACCTGTTTGTCGACATGCACGTCCACGTCGATCCCTTGATGACGGTTCAGGACTCCCACACGCTGGCGCATCTGGTCAAGGACACCATCCGTGAACAGATGCCGCACGTGTACGACGTCCTGATCCATATCGAGCCCTCCGGCCCTCCTCGGAAGCGCGATGGCAACCAGTCCGGAGCGATCCCCGAACACCGGCACTGACGGACGGGCCTGGGCCTCGGGAAACAAAAAGAGCGGATACCTTTCGGCATCCGCTCTTTGGAAGTCGGGTTCGATTCGCGACGGCTCAGTCGAAGGCATGACCGGCGCAGCACAGCACGTTCTTGAGCTTGTGCCGGACGAGTTCCTTCACCGCCTTGCGGGCCGGGGCGAGGTACTTGCGGGGATCGAATTCCTTCGGCTTGGTCACCAGCACCTCGCGGATCGCGGCCGTCATGGCGAGGCGAAGATCGGTGTCGATGTTTACCTTGGTGCAACCCACGCGACGGGCCACCTCGATGTCGGCTTCGGACACACCGGCAGTTTCCTCGCCGAGGTCGCCACCGTACTTGTTGATCTTCTGGGCGAGGTCCTTGGGTACCGAGGAGGCACCGTGGAGTACGAGCGGATAATCGCCCATACCGGCGTCGAGGAGTGCCTTCTTGATCGCCTTGAGGCGCTCGAGGTCGAGGTGCTGCTCACCCTTGAATTTGTACGCGCCGTGGCTGTTACCAATGGCCACCGCGAGGGAGTCCACCCCGGACTGCTTCACGAACTCCACCGCTTCGTCGGGATGGGTGTAGCAGCCGCCCTTGGAGTAGGAGCCGCCCTCTTCGCCGTCGTCGTGCTGGGCGCCGACGAGCATGCCGAGTTCGCCTTCGACCACGCAGTTGTGCTTGTGGGCGTAGTCCACGACCTTGCGGCAGACTTCGACGTTTTTCTCGAAGGGATCGTGCGACGCATCAATCATGACGCTGGTGAAGCCTTCGTCGATGCACTGCTTGCACAGCTCGAAGCTATCACCGTGGTCGAGATGGACGGCGATGGGAATGGTCGACAGGCTGACTGCCGCTTCGATGAGCTTCTTGAGGTAAACAGGGTGCGCGTAGTCACGGGCGCCCTTGGAAATCTGGAGCATCACAGGAGCCTTTTCCTCTTCGCAGGCCTCGATGATGGCCTGGAGGAGCTCCATGTTGTTCACGTTAAAGGCACCGAGGGCGTACTTGCCCTTCAAGGCCTTGGCGAACAGGTCGCGCGTGTGGGTCAATGGCATAAGCGTTTTCGATTCTAGGTTGTCTGCCGCCGGAGGCGGACGAAGTCAGAACGCTACCGGGCTGGACCTGGAATGGGAACGCGATTTTTGTTCCGATGTGAACTCCGCCGTATCCCGCGACCTGAAAACAAGTTCTGGTCCGATTCGGATTAGACAATTGTCCGGCGCGGGTGCGTCCTCCCCACAGATTCATGCCCCCTCTGGACCTCGAACAGCTCTACGATCGCCATGCGGCGGCGCTGTTTGCGTTCTTGTTGACCCTCACCCGGGACGAGGCGGACACGCGCGACGTTCTCCAGGAGGTCTTCATCCGGCTTGCTCGGCGACCGGAGTTAATGTCGGGCATTCGAAGCGAGCGCGACTTCCTCCTCCGACTCACCCACAACCTGGCGATCGACGCCATGCGGCGGCGCAATTCCCGGACCCGGGCCCATGATGCGCTGGGGTTGGAGTCCGTCTCGCCCTTCGCTGCGACGACCGATCCCGACCAAGCGGCCTATCGCGATCAACTGGCGGAAGCGCTGGGCGATCTGCCGGAAGAACAGCGGGCGGTGGTGCACCTAAAACTTTGGGAAGGCCTGACCTTCGAGGCCATCGCCTCGCTGCTGGAGTTATCGCCCAACACGGCGGCCAGCCGATATCGCTACGGGATAGACAAACTTCGGGAGCGCCTGCGTCCCCTTTACGACGAGATCCGATGAATCGAACCAAAACAACGAGTGGTTGGCCGGTCGGGCGAGGCTCCCGCCGAGCCGCCCGCATCCGGAGCGCCGGCATCCTGCCGGCGAGTCTGATTTCCACCGCTAAAATCGTCGAAGCACCGAGCCGCCAAGATGGCGGCGCTCCCGGTTTAGCTCGTCAACCCTTCACCCATCCTCCCCATGTCCGACCCCTTTGAAGATCAATTGGCCCGGACGCCGCGCCGCGAGCTGCCCCCTGAGTGGCGATCCGAGATCCTTCGCACCGCGGCCGAAGCGACGGCCACGATAAGACCACGACCACGCCACGCGACTGAACCGAGTTGGTGGATGGGACTGTGGTTGCGACTTCCGGTACCCACGTTGGGTTTCGCGGCGGCCTGCGTTCTGACCGTGATGCTGTCGATTGTGGATCAAGGGTTACCCAACCCAAGCCAAACGGTGAGCAGGCCCGTTTCTCGCGAACAGATTGCCGCCGCTCGGGCAGAGCGAAATGAACTGCTGCAGGCCTTTTACTGGGTGGACGGCGGCAACGATCTCCCTAGCGAATCAAAACCGCGTTCCGAACTCTTGCGGCCCGTGATTTTGCCCCGCCCGCGGAGCGATCGCCGCACGCCGGGGGACGACAGGTTTGGAATTACGCTACCGAACCACTTCCTGCCAATCGTGTGAATCCCGGCATCTACCGCCGAGCCGTGAGGATCCGGAGCGCCGGCATCCTGCCGGCGAGAAGGATATCCTACCCTCCAATCATCGATCCAACGAGCCGCCAAGATGGCGGCGCTCCGGGTCCGGCGTCGCTGTGCTGGCCTGATTTAACCGCCTCAACTCTTTAACTCTTCAACCGTTCCACCTTTCCCATGTCCCCCTCCACCTACTACTGCTGGGTCGCGGAGCGTCTTTACCGCCTCGCCAAGCTCCAACGACGCCTTCCACCGGCCAACCAGCCGTTGCCTGTCACCTTTCTTTTTGCCGTTCCGATCCTGGCGGTGGGCGTGGTGGTTGGATTGTCCTGGCTGATCGTGACCGCGGTCATGCTCTCCGATGGGCGCCATATTTCGAACGATGGCCCCGGCTGGGGAATCGACCGCATCGTCTGGCTCCTCGTCGCGATGGCGGTCGGTAGTTTTGGTCTCGCGACCGCCACGTTCTCGTGGCTGGTGTGGAATCAGCGCGCGGCCCGTTTGCGAACGCAGGGAGTGGACCCCGGTGTTCTGTCCGCCCCACCCCACTGGAGCCTGCGATGGACCCTGGGATTGGGATACTTTGTGGTCTTCTCGCTGCTGACACCCCTGCTGGTGATCGGTTGCTTTGAGAATGCGTTTGGAGCCTACGCTTGGAGATCCACTCGAGATTCTCTGCTGGCTCAAGGGGAAAAACTCACCGTGGAAACCGTCATGCCCGGACCGGTTCCAGCTGATCAGAACTTTTTCAGCATTCCCCAGTTTGGCGGACTGCAAAAGCCCGATGCCTCGGACTTGCAGTCCACCGAGGACAAACTGAAAGGCTGGTTCCGGAACTTCCAACTGCCGCAGTACGCCATTACGAATCGAACGCTTCCGAACGGCAAAACGGATCCAACGCCTACCTCGATTCACGACTGGGCGGATGCTTTCCGAGTGGACGCGCAGCTGGCTAGCAAAGACGGAGCCACAACGCCAAACGACGTCCCCAAGCAGGAGGAAACGCTCGCGGAAAAGCAGGCCCGCATGCTCAAGCGGAACCTTCGAAGCCCCAAGCTGCGAAAGGCCAAGGAGCTGCCCGAATACCCCGCAGCCGCCGCGGGTGCCGACGATGCCACCGTCATTCGAACCGCCCTCTCGATCGGCGATGCTGAGTTTGAGGCCGTCGCCCAGGCCTTGCATCGGCCGTCGGCACGATTTCCTGTCCAGTGGAGCGATGGGTTTAGCGCACTGCTTCCGCACCTCGCGAGGCTCAAGGGCCTTCAACAGTGGATTGAACTTCGGACGCGGGCCCGGCTCGCTCAAGGGGATGTGGACGGCGCGTTTGAAGACGCCCGAACCGCCCTTCGATTGGCAGACGTCGAACGGGAAGAGCCGCTGCTCATCTCACAACTCGTGAGAATGGCTCAGCAGGCGATTGTGGCGAGAACTGTCGATTTTGGTATCCGCTCACACCAGTGGACCGAACCCCAGCTCAAGGAGTTTCAAGCCCACTTCACCGAGTCCGGAATGTTGAGTGCTATTGCCAACTCCTTCGAAGGGGAGCGCGCCCTCGCCCTCTCGACGATGGATGCTTGGTGCAGCCGCCCCACCGAGATCGGAAAAACCCTCCCGGATCAAGTGCCCGTCCTCTTGCTGCCGGCGGTGGGCGGTATTCGGATCCCAGGTACGGTCGGACTGATTCGACACAATCAGGCCAGTTTGGCCACCTACTACAGCCTCCTGATTCGCTCCACGCGAGCCACTCAGGATGCGGGGTTTCGCAACGGTTTTCACCAGGAGCTTAAAACATTGGAGACTCGCATGGACACCTCGCTGAACGCTCTGACCGCCAGCTACAACCCTTACAACACCTTGACGCGATCCCTAGCCCCCGCGGTTACCAAGGCCGTCGCCAAGTCGGTACGTGCGGAACAACGCGCACGCCTCACGGCCACCGCCTGCGCGGTGGAACGATTCCATCGGCAGCACGGAAGCTATCCGGCTATGCTGAGTGATCTCGTTCCCGCTTTCCTGAGCGAAGTGCCCCTCGACATCATGGATCGCAAACCACTGCGCTATCGGAAAAATCCGGACGACACCTTTATCCTTTGGTCCGTCGGCGACAACGGGATTGACGACGGTGGGATGTACAAGAATCCCAAGTCAAAATCCGACGAAATCCTCGACTGGGTCTGGCCCTATTGATTCCGTTCCCCCGAGCCCGCTCATCCACTATGACTCCGCTTGAATCCGAATTCCTCGGTGCCGCTGAATGCCATCGGCCTGAAGAAATTCGCCGACTGCTCGCCGCCGGCCTCAGTGCAACCGTGCCAATCAACGGACGTACACCGGTTCAGTGGATGCACGAGATGTACTCTCGCTCGGACCTGTTCCCGGACTGCCTGCGCCTGCTCCTCGATGCCGGCGGGACCTTGGACGATCCGGTACTCGCACCGGTTTTGCTGAACGACGCCGACGCGCTTCGAAACGCCTGCGCAGCGAATCCAGAATTGATCCGTCACCGCACGTCGATGAACTCCACGTTCACGCCGTTGTTGGAGGCGACGCTCCTTCACGTCGCGGCGGAGTACGGAAACCTTGCGGCGGCGGCGGCCTTGATCCAAGCGGGTGCGGACGTGAACGCGCGCGCCGCGACCGACGAGTTCGGCATGAACGGTCACACGCCGTTGTTCCACACCGTGAACTCGAACGCCAACCGCTCCGAACCTGTGATGCGGCTGCTGCTGGAGGCGGGAGCAAAGCCCGATTTGCTGCTTGCTGGAATCACTTGGGGGAAGGGGTTCGAATGGGAAACCACGGTGTTCGATGTCACGCCGATTTCGTACGCCCAGATGGGCCTGTTGCCGCAGTTTCAGCGGAAGGAACGGGACATTGATCACAACCTCCGCCTGCTGCTTCAAGCCGCGGGACGTCCGGTGCCGCCGCTGCCGAACATTCCCAACCGCTACCTGTATCCCGAGCCAAAGAAAGCGACGTAGGATGCGATTCGTAGGTCGCGCCCCCACCATGGTAGCGCGAGGCTCTGCCGAGCGTGGTGCGTAGAGGGCGGGTGGGACGCCACGGCGCGAAAAGAAGCCCGTCCCTTCACCCGGCTCATCAGGAGATTCGCCCTACCATTCGCGCCCCCACCGTGGTAGCGCGAGGCTCTGCCGAGCGTGGTGCGTAGAGGGCGGGTGGGACCCCAAGCGGCGAAGTGAAGCCCGTCCGTTCACCCGGCTCATCAGGAGATTCGCCCTACCATTCGCGCCCCCACCGTGGTAGCGCGAGGCTCCGGCCGGGTTCCCAGCGTTGAATCGTCAGCGTTTGCTGAGAAGGAGCTCCACAATGGGGAGGTCCGAGGGGGAGGTGACCTTGGGATTGGGCGCGGGGGATTCCACGAGCTCGACCGGTTGGCCGATGGCTTCGCAGGCCGCCGTATCGTCCGTGACCTGCAAATGCCGATCCCTGACTGCCGTCAAAGCCCGACGGATCACGTCGAGCTGAAAGCACTGGGGCGTCTGCACGGCCCAAAGGCGTGAGCGATCCAAATGGCGGGCAATGCGCGTTCCTCCGTCGGACTCTTTCATCGTGTCCACGGCTCGTTGAGCGGCCACGGCCGCACCCGTGCGTGAAGCGGCGGTCAGACACGTTTCGATGGTCGCGGCCGAGGTGCAGGGACGGGCGCCATCCTGAATCGCGACCAGCGTCGTCACTGGATCTACTGCGCTGAGGCCATTCCACACCGAGTCCTGACGTTCCGCTCCGCCCACAACCAGTTGATAGGGTTTTCGAGTGCCAATGCTTCGGGCGATGTCGTGAAAGGCGTCCTGCAACCCGTCCCGTATCACCACCACCACGGCATCAATGGCCGGACAGGTGTCGAATTGCCTCCACGTATGGGCAATTACCGGGGCACCCGCGACCTCGAGGAACAGCTTATCGATTCCGGGACCCATACGGGTTCCCCGTCCGGCGGCAACGATCACGGCGGAGGTCATGTCGAGCGGCGATGGCTAGGGATTGAAGCTCAGCTGGCGAAACAAAAACGGGGCGCGGACTTGATCCGCGCCCCGTTGCGAAACCGGATCCGGCTTCGTTATTTCTTCGGCTCCTTCTTGTCGTCGGCCTTGGCGCCATCCGGAGGAGCGCTGACGTTGAGGGTCTTCAGGACGGCATCGGAAATGTCGTTTTCGGTGTTGAGCAGCGAGGTGTAGATGACGACCGGCGTCTGGTTGACGCTGGTGGCGGCGGTGTCGACCACGAGCTGGAAGCCGCTGGCCTTGCACTTCTCTTCAATGGCGCCGCGGATGTCCTTGAGCACGGAATCACGCATCCGCAGCTGCTGTTCGCCAAGCGACTGGCGGGAGTTCGCATCGAACTTGCGGATACTGTCTTCCTGTTCCTTGAGTTCGGTCTGCTTCTTCTCGACCTCTTTCTTGCGCTTGTCGCGCTCGTCGGCGGAGACGGCCTGATCGTTGGCGGACTCGATCAGCTTGGTGAAATCGGCGTTGGCCTTCTTGTAGTCCTCGATGAGACCCGAGCGCGCCTTGTCGAAGTCCGCAGCCCGCTCCTTGAGCTGGGTGTCGGCCTGCTTGGTGCGGTAGTAACCATCGAACACCTTCTTGAGGTCGATGACGGCCACCTTGACCTCCGCGTGCGCGGAGACGGCGAGAAGGAGACCGGAGGCGAGGGCGAGAAGCTTGAGCAGAGGACGTTTCATGTTCAATTTAACCAAACGGGAGGGAGAATGTCAGAAATCGCGGGTGTAGCCAACTCCGAATTGGAATCGGCCGCTGTTCCCGGCGTATTTATCGTGGGTCACCGGGATGCCGTAATCGAGGCGCAAGGGCCCGATGGGGAGGTTCAGGCGGATGCCAAAGCCGAAGTTGTCGGCGTAAACCCCGGTGTCGGAGCCGTCGGCGTACTTCGACGTCTTAAAGCTGAAGGCGTCGGGAAATACCATGCCGGCGTCATAGAACACCGCGAAACGCAGGCGTTCAATGATGGGAACGCTGTACTCGGCCGATCCAAACCAGGAGGTCTTGCCGCCCAGCGGCTCCCCGGTGAGTTCGTCAGCCGGGCCGATGCGGCGGAACTTGTAGCCGCGCAGGGAGTAAAGGCCTCCGAGGTATTCACGGTCGAACAAAGGCACGCGGCCCTTG
This sequence comes from Verrucomicrobiota bacterium, assembly GCA_025354845.1. Taxonomy (GTDB): domain Bacteria; phylum Verrucomicrobiota; class Verrucomicrobiia; order Limisphaerales; family UBA9464; genus CAIVQB01. The sequence continues at coordinate 9,619 of JANXMD010000127.1, forward strand.
TTTCCACGATCGCCATTGCCGTAGGAGTCCACGACGCCAACCCGGCCGGTGATCTCGAGCACGTGGCCTTCGAGGATGTCCTGCCAGACGCTGGACGCCGGCGCCAGGCGCTGCGGGGTCCAGTACTGCGCGACGCGCAGCTCGAGCTTGTACAGGTCGACATCGCCGCCGAGGGGGCCACCGGCCAGCTGCGGGGCGAACTCGATGCGGTGGCCGCGGGTCGGCAGAATCGCACTATTGCGCGTGTCGTACGCCAGGGTAAAGCCGAGACGGGACACGAGGCGGTCGCCATCCTCCTGCAACAGCTGCGGCTGCGGACCGGCGGCGCTGTTGGTGGAGACTGAAATCACAGGCACGCCGGCCACCACGTTGGTGGTATAATTCACGGTCGTGACCGTCTTGGGATAGGCGGCCTTGTAGGTGTCGGAGAACTTGATGCCGATGTTTTCCAGCGTGTAGTTCACACCGCCGACGAG
>JANXMD010000173.1 GCA_025354845.1 Verrucomicrobiota bacterium
CCCCGACCACCGCGCCGCTAAGCAGCGCGGGGATGGAAAGTCGGTTCAGGTCCGTGCAAATCACCCCACACCTATACGCCTGCCGAGAGGCTTCGGGCAAGCCGGAATTCCCTGTGCTTCGGGCTCCCGGAGTAAGACCAACCGTGCAGAATCAAAAACAGGGCTTGCACCGCGGCCTGCAACCCGGCACCTTTTCCGCTCCTTTGACGCGCCCGGGAAGGCCGGGCCGCATGGAGTCGATAGCATTTTTATGGTCAAGATTCGTTTGAAGCGCACGGGTGCGAAGAACAGTCCGGTGTACCGCGTTGTGGTCGCCGACAGCCGCAGCCCGCGTGACGGCAAGTTCATCGAGGAACTGGGGACGTACCATCCCAGTCAGAAGGCCGAGATCAACTTCACCCTCGACGTCGATCGCGCCAAGTATTGGCTCAGCGTCGGCGCCCAGGCCAGTGAGACGGTCGCCAGCATGATCAAGAAGCTTGGCAAGGTCACCGCCTGAACTGCGGCCGCCGCCCCACCCCGAACCCATGAAGGAATTCCTTGAATTCGTGGTAAAGGGTCTGGTGGACCATCCGGAGGAAGTCACGGTCAGCCCGGTCGATCGGAACGGGATGACGGTGTACGAACTCCAGGTGGGAGAAGGCGACGCAGGCAAGGTGATCGGGCGGCGCGGATCAACGATCCAGACCATCCGTTCCCTCCTGCAGGTCGCCGCCCAAAAAAAGGGTCAGCGCTGCACCCTCGACCTGGTCGAGGATTGATTTAGCACCGGCTGCGGGGAGGAAGAGGCCCCGCCTCCGTGGCTCGTAGCATGAAGATTGATGTACTGACCCTGTTCCCGGGGATGTTCGCTGGTCCGCTGGATGCGAGCATTGTGGGGCGGGCCAGGACAGCCGGGATCCTTCAGTTGGGGATCCACGATTTGCGGGAGTGGACTCATGATCGTCATCGGACGGTTGATGACACTCCCTACGGTGGGGGACCTGGAATGGTCCTGAAGCCGGAACCGCTCTTTGAAGCCATTGAAGCCCTCCGGGGTGAGCGCGGCAACGGGACGAAGGTGATCCTCACCTCGCCCGGTGGACGCGTCTTTTCCCAGGAGATTGCCCGCGAACTGTCCCGCGAACCGGCGCTCTTGCTGGTCTGCGGCAGCTATGAGGGATTCGACGAACGGGTGCGCGAGCATCTGGCCGACGACGAACTCAGCATCGGCGATTACGTCCTGACGAATGGGGCGCTACCGGCGATGGTGATCATCGACGCGGTGACCCGGTTGCTGCCCGGGGCGTTGGGTGACGATGCGAGCAGTGCGGATGAATCCTTCAGCCACGGGTTGCTGGAATATCCGCAGTACACACGTCCGGCGGAGTTCCGTGGATGGGCGGTGCCGGAGATTTTGCAGTCGGGCAACCACGCCGCGATCGAAAAATGGCGACGAGCCCAGTCGGCGCGGCGGACTGCAGAACGGCGGCCCGAGCTGTGGGAGCAAAAACGATGGGAACGGCCCGCGAAGACGAAGAAGTGACGGCCCGAGTTGGATTGAACTGATTTTTTGGAAGATTTATTGAGGATTGAGCCATGAATAAAGCTGCATTGTTTGACAAGATTGAAGGCGAGCAGTTCCGCAAGGAACCGGAGAAGACCGCCAAGTTCAACGTGGGCGACACCGTCCGTGTTCACACCAAGGTCGTCGAAGGCGACAAGGAACGCGTCCAGGTATTCTCCGGCGTCGTAATCGGCATCCGCGGCCGCGGCATGAACCGGACCTTCACCGTCCGCCGAATCAGCTACGGCGAAGGCGTCGAGCGTATTTTCCCCATTCACTCCCCGCGAGTGGAGCGGGTTGAAGTCGAGCGTGTCGGCAGCGTCCGCCGCGCCAAGCTCACCTACCTGCGCAAGCGCATTGGCAAGGGTGCGACCTTTGTCAAAGAGGCGGCGTACGACGCGTCCAAGTAGTCCGCCAAGACACCGAAACGGGCGGGGCTCCGGGGCCCCGCCCGTTCGCGTGTCCGGCTCCGACGCAACCGACCCTTCCTGCGCGTTGCCAACGTCCCGCCCATGCACTGCATCGTCACCGCGGGCGCAACCTGGGAACCTCTGGATCAGGTTCGCCGGCTGACCAATTTCTCGACCGGATCCCTCGGCTCTTCGCTGGCCCGCCAGCTCGCCACATCCGGTCACACGGTGGAACTCTTCCTCGCGGATTCCGTCGCATGGCACCCCGAATGCGCTGGCGTCCACGTCACGCGCTTTACCACGACGGCCTCGCTGCAATCCCTCTTCCGTGCACGAAGTTCCCCTGCCCCTCTGGCTCTCTTCCACGCCGCGGCGGTCAGTGATTTTGAATGTGCCGGCACTCATGAGCGACGTCCCGATGGTTCGCTCGTTCCCTTGAAGGCCGGCAAGCTTTCCACCCGCGACGGCACGCTGTGGATCGAGCTCAAGCCGACTCCCAAGATCCTTCCGCAACTGCGCGAATGGTATCCGTCGGCGCGCATCACTGGATGGAAATTCGAGACCGATGGCACGCGAGCGGACGTCCTATCCCGGGTGGCACGACAATTCTCTGAATCCCACAACGACGCCTGCGTGGCCAACGGGCCCGCTTACGGCGATGGCTTCGGTTGGGTTCGACCGAACGGTACCGTCCGTCACCTTATCGATCGATCAGCCCTGCTGCGGGCATTGGTCGACGATCTCGGCGAGGTCTCCGGCAGTTCCCCCTCGTCAGCCGCCGGCCTGCATCACTAAGGTCCACCGCCTATGTTCGAAGTCACCCGCGCCGGTATCGACGCGACCTCCGCCAAGCTCTCCCAGCTGCGGAAGTTCCTCGACCTTCCCCAGCTGCAGAAGCGGCTCGCGGAGTTGGAGGCACAAATGGCCTCCGACACCTTCTGGGGCAACCAGGAGGCGGCCCGCAAGGTTATCGATACGGCCAACGGCCTGAAAAAAAAGGTCGACCCCATAACCACTTTCGGCAGACGGGTGGAGGATATCTCCGTGCTGCTGGAACTCGGTGATGCCGAGCCCGCCGCCGGCCAGGATGCCATCCAGCGCGAGGCGGATGCCGATCTGAGTTCGCTCAACAAGCTGGTGGATCGCTTCGAGCTCGAGGTGTTGCTCACCGGGCCGCACGACCACCGCAACGCCATCTTCAGCATCAATGCCGGCGCCGGTGGCACCGAGGCCCAGGACTGGGCTGAAATGCTGTCACGCATGTACGGCCGCTGGTTCGAAAGCCGCGGATGGAAGGCCGAGGTCACGGATGCCCTGCCCGGTGATTCTGCGGGATTGAAGAGCGTTACCTACCGCGTCGAGGGCGAGAACGCCTACGGCTTCTGCAAGGCGGAGCGCGGCGTACACCGTCTCGTGCGCATCTCGCCCTTCGACTCGAACAAGCGCCGCCACACCAGTTTTTCCAGCGTCGATGTCATCGCGGAAATCAGCGACCTCTCCGAATCCGACGTCGTCATTCCGAAGAGCGAGATCCTTCGCGATACCTTCCGCTCCGGCGGCAAGGGCGGCCAGAACGTGAACAAGGTGGAAACCGCCGTCCGCCTCACACACCTCCCGACGGGTCTCGTGGCCGCCTCCCAGGCCCAGCGCAGCCAGGCGCAGAACGAGGCCACTGCGATGGCCATGCTCGTCTCCAAACTGTTCGCGTTGAAACTCGACCAAGCCAAGGGCGAGATGGAGCGCTTCTACGGCGACAAGGGCAGTGTCTCGTGGGGCAACCAGATCCGCAGCTACGTCTTCCAGCCATACCGCATGGTCAAGGACCTGCGAACCGGCGTTCAAACCAGCGATGTTCAGGGTGTCATGGACGGCGATCTTGACCCCTACGTGAACGGTTGGCTCCGCGCGGGCTGCCCGTTGAAGCGCATTCCCGGCATCAAGGACGACGACGAATAGCGGTCCGCCCCCGGAGCCGCATCCCAGGATTTTCCCCGTGGCCAACATCCTCGACACCATCGTCGCCCGGAAGCAGGAGGAGATCGTCCGCCTTCCCGCCGGACCGATCAGCACCCGTCAATTGCGCGATGCGGTTCTGCAGCGCGGCAGCGGCGTGCGGGATTTCTTCGGTGCGCTCCAACGCCCCCGTTCCGGAGACGTCGGACTCATCGCTGAGATCAAGAAGGCCTCGCCAAGCCTGGGGATCATCTGCCCCGACTTCGATCCCGTACGCATTGCCCGCCACTATCAGTCGGCGGGGGCTTCCTGTCTGTCGGTGCTCACGGATGTCGATTTTTTTCAGGGCTCGCTCGAGTACCTGAAGGCTGTTCGGGCGGCCGTGGACCTGCCCCTGCTCCGCAAGGATTTCATCATCGACGAACGGCAGATCCTTGAGGCGATTGAGTGGGGCGCCGATGCCATCCTGCTGAT
>JANXMD010000195.1 GCA_025354845.1 Verrucomicrobiota bacterium
GCAGTTGAACAGGCCCTGGATCGCGGGAAACGGCGGCTTGATGCGCGGATAGGCGCGCTTGCCTTCGAGCGATTCGATGAGGCCGGTCTCCTCGCCGCAAATGTAAGCGCCCGCGCCGCGATGGACGTGCATCTCCAAATCGAAACCGCTGCCGAGGATGTTTTTGCCGAGAAAACCTTTCGCCCGCGCCTCCTTCAACGCGCGATTCAAAATGCGCGCGCCTTCGGGCATCTCGCCGCGGATGTAGATGTAGGCCAGCTTCACGTCGTTGGCCCAGCAGGAGATGACCATTCCCTCGATCAACTGGTGGGGATCCTTGTGGAGGATCTGACGGTCCTTGAATGTGCCCGGCTCGGACTCATCGGCATTGCAGATGAGGTAAATGGGCTTCCCGCTGCGGCGGTCCACGAAGCTCCACTTGAGACCCGCGCTGAAGCCGGCACCGCCGCGTCCGCGGAGACCAGAAGCCTTCACGTCCTCGCGAACCACTTCGCGGGGCGACAGCTTCTTGCCGTCGGGCAGATCGCGCGGCGCGGCGGCCAAGGCCTTCTTCAATGCCTCGTAGCCCCCGTGGCGCACGTAGCACGCGATGTCCGGCGAGTAGCCGGGCTGATCGAGGTGCTGAAGAATTAATTTATGCTGTTCCGCCATGGCAATGCTTGACTCAACGGTTCACCCGACTAACTTCTCGCCCGCTTCCGGCCTGCCCGATGGTGTAACGGTAGCACAGCAGACTCTGGATCTGTTTGTCATGGTTCAAATCCATGTCGGGCAGCCAATTCATTTTGCAGCGGTGTTTCCAGAACCCTTCACCGCCGCTGCGCTCCCCTTCCCGGCTCCTGCGAGCTTGGAACCTTCTGAAAGAATTTTCTCCGCCGCCGGGGCGCTGACGCGCTCATGCAGGTCTTCGTTAACGAGCACCACCGGCGCGCTGCCGCAGGCCGCGAGACACTCGACGAACTCCACCGTGAATTTGCCGTCGGGAGTGGTCTGAGGCGCATGCGCGTGTGCATCAAGGCCGAGCTTCTTGCAGAACAGCTCGCGGATCTCCGCGCTCCCGGCCAGGGCGCAGCTCAGCGTGCGGCACACCTTCACGTGGGTCGTGCCGAGCGGCTCCTGACGGAACATCGGATAGAACGTGACCAACTCATGCACGTTGATCGGCTCCAGGCCGAGCTTGGCGGCGGTCCATTCCACAGCCTCGCGGGACACGTAGCCGAAGTGCTCCTGCAGGGCATGCAGGAACATCAGCGACGCACTCCGCTTGACCGGATAATGCGTGACCAACTCGTCGAGCCGGGCTTCCAAGGATGCTGGGACTGAAAAGCTCATCGCAAAAAAACGAGATCAACTACCGGTCGCATTCACCCATCACGAAGTCGATCGACCCGAGGATCGAGACGACATCGCTCATCATGTGGCCCGGCAACAGCGCGGGCAGGATTCCAAGGTTGACGAATGACGGGGCGCGAATCTTGAGGCGATGCGGGGTGCCGCCGCCGCGGCTGTTGATGTAGAAGCCGAGCTCACCCTTCGGGTTCTCCGCGCCGAAATACACTTCGCCGGCCGGCGCGTTGACGCCCTGGGTGACCAGCATGAACTGATGGATCAACTCCTCCATGCTCGTGAGCACCTTGTTCTTGGAGGGCAGGACCGTCTTTCCGTCGGGGATATTTACCGGCTCGTGCGCCGCGTTGTCGGCGCCTCCAGGAATCCGGTCGAGGCACTGCCGGATGATGCGAACACTCTGGCGCATCTCTTCCATGCGGACGAGATAGCGGTCGTAGCAGTCTCCCACCGAACCCACGGGCACATCGAACTCGAGATCCTTGTAGATCAGATACGGCGTGGCCTTGCGCACATCGTAGTCCACACCGCTGCCGCGCAGATTCGGGCCAGTCAGGCCGTAGTCGATGGCCATTTCGCGGGAAATGATCCCGACATCACGGGTGCGATCCACCCAAATGCGGTTACGGGTCAGCAGTGTTTCCGACTCGGCGATGTTCACCTCGACCTCATCGAGAAACTTGCGGCACTGGCCATGCCAACCCGGGGGCAAATCGCGCGTGAGCCCGCCGATGCGGGTGTAGCTCGTGGTGAAGCGCGCGCCGGTCAGCGACTCGCATAAATTGTAGATCTTCTCCCGCTCGGTGAAGGTGTGGAGGAAGACGGTCAACGCACCCACGTCCATCGCAAAGGCGCCGAGACCCAGCAAATGAGCCGAGATCCGCGCTAGCTCGGAGCAGATCACGCGGATGTACTGGCAGCGCAGCGGGAGCTGACCGTCGATGCCCATCAGCTTCTCCACCGCCAGCACGTAGGCAACGTTGTTCGCCAGGGGCGCGAGGTAGTCCAGTCGATCCGTGTAGGGGATGAACTGGGTGTAGGTCATGTTCTCGGCAATCTTCTCGTCGCCGCGATGCAGGAAGCCGAGGTCGGGAACCGCCTTGGTGATCGTCTCGCCATCGAGCTCGATCACGATGCGCAGCACGCCGTGTGTCGACGGGTGCGACGGCCCCATGTTGAGCACCATCTTTTCTCCGTGGAGATCCTGGAGCTCGGTGTCCGCGGACGCCTGGGAGGCGGCCGCGGCGGCGCGGGCGCCGGTATCGCGAAATTCAATCGTCTGGTTGGCCATGCGTCTCGGGGCGTCTCAGGCTTCGGTGCGGGCGCGGGGTTCGCGAAGGATGCTGTCCTTGCCGCCGGCCACGGTCACGAACGGGCCGCCTTCCAGGGGCGCTGCGCGCGTGAAGGCCGTCTCGGGCAGCTCGGTGGGCTTGCCGGCGAGCGGGAAATCCTTGCGCAGCGGGAAATACGGATAGCCATCCCACATCAAGATGCGACGCAGGTCAGGATGCCCGGCGAATCGGATTCCAAGCATGTCGTAGGCCTCACGTTCGTGCCAGTCGGCGGTGCGCCACACACCGGACACCGTCGGGACCTCAGACTTTTCCTCAGATACCCGGACCTTGAGCCGCAAGTGCGCGGTGTGCGCGGTGCCGAAAAGCTCGTACACCACGGCCCAGCGTGGGTCGTTGGGCGTCTCGTCCATTCCGGTGAGATCGGTCAACATGTCGAATCCGAGCTCCCGCTTGGCGAAGCTACAGACGTCGGCAATGCGCTCGGCATCAACCAGGGTGAGGGTGACCTCGCCGCGGAACTCAACCGGGGCCGGAAGCAGGTCGCCGAACGCCTCCCGGAGGCGGCCGGCCAGTTCAAGGGAAGTGGGCACGATCGAAAGCGGTTCGAGGGGTTCGGTTGGTTCAGGAGTGAATCACTTCGCCACGCTCGCCCAGTTCCATGCCCAAAGAACCGTAATGGGCCGGGGCGACATCCTTCTTGAGCGTGCGGGTGATCGGCTCGCGGGCCACGATGCCCTGCAGCTTGATCAGCGCGTCCAGAAGTGCCTCAGGACGCGGCGGGCACCCGGCCACATACACATCCACCGGTAGAATATTGTCCACGCCCTGCAGCACGGCGTAGCTGCGGTACATGCCGCCCGTGGAGGCGCAGGCTCCCATGGCGATCACCCACTTGGGTTCGGCCATCTGTTCGTAAATCCGGCGCACCGCAAGGGCCATCTTGTAGGTGACTGTGCCTGCCACGATCATCACGTCGGACTGGCGGGGCGAAAAACGCATCACCTCGGAGCCGAAGCGCGAGATGTCAAAGCGACTGGCACCCACCGCCATGAGCTCGATGCCGCAGCACGCGAGCCCCATGGGCATGGGCCACAAGGAGTTCTTACGAAACCAGTTGAGGGCGGCGTCCACAGTGGTGTGGACGACCTCTCCCTCGACTTTGGTGTTGTATCCGAATTCGTTGACGGTCGGCGTGGCGGCGGGCGCTGACATGGGCGTGAAACTGGCGGTTTTCCTGCTGACGGCGGAGATTGGAATCCGTGCGCAGACCGCGCAAGCCGGTTTTGTGATTTTTTTCACAAAGTCCCCTCCCTACGTCGGGGTTTGGAAACCCTGTGCCTCAAGTGGCGGAGAAGCTGACTGGCAGGTCAACCGCCTTCTCGAGTCGGGTGAGGTAGGCTTCCCGGGGGATTTCCCGGGCACCCAAGGACGAGGTTACCGGGGTCACCATTTGGGTGTCGAAGAGTACAAAACCGCGGGTCCGCAGGTGTTCGACCAACCGTACCAATCCGACCTTGGAGGCATCGGATTCCCGGTGAAACATCGACTCTCCAGCGAAGAAGCCACCAATAGACACTCCGTAAACACCTCCCACCAAGCTTGTTCCGTTCCAGACTTCCACACTATGCGCAATGCCGCCCCGATGCAGCGCCAGATAGGCCTTTTGGAATCCGGGGGAAATCCACGTGGATCCTTCCTCACGTGGGGCCTGGGCACACCCCGCGATCACAGCGGAAAAATCTTGATCCAAGGTTACCTGAAATGGGCCCCGGCGGAGCACTCGTTGCAGGCTCCTGGAAACATGCAACTCATTGATTTCCAATATTCCTCTGGGATTGGGAGACCACCAGGTAATGGGTTTCGCGGTCCACGGAAAAATCCCTGAGCGATAAGCCGCTAGAAGGCGGGGTACGGACAGGTCGCCTCCCACGGCAACCAATCCCGAGGGCTCGGCGAGGCGCGGGTCCGGAAAGAGCGATCGCTCGTCAAGTCGCCAGACCATGTCCGGGCACGGGGTTCAATCGACCTCCGGAAGATCGGGGTCCGGCTCCTCGCCTTCCAGCGCCGCCAGCAGCACGCCCTCAAAGAGATCGGTCAGTTGAAAGGCCCAGAAACACAAGAAGTTATCCTCGGTAACCGCCGGACGTTTCTCGGACTCGAAATCGGGACGGCCGAGCTTTTCCCAAGCTCCAACTCGGATTTCGTTGAGCACCTGGAGCAGGCGGTTGGAATCGGCATCGTTCAGGGTCAGACGCCATCCACCGGCCTCCAGCTTGGTGCAACGCCGTGGATCGGTAATCAAGGCCGTGACGCCGGCGGTCTGTTCCAGTCGATGATCCGCCATGGCTTCGTCGAGATCTGCCTGGGCGGAAGGTACCTGCTTGTTGAGTCCAGCAGACTCCCGGGAAAGGGGTTCGTTCCCCCGCGGAAACAGGGCGGCGAGGCGAAGCGTGGTCGTCAGCGCTTCGTGCTCGCGCTTGGACAGCCGAAAGACGAGTTGGTCAACGCCCCGATGAATCAACTTCATTCGGCGGTCTCCAAGGTGGCGTGGAGCGAAAACTTGCGGAGTTGATGGACGTAAAACTCCGCCTTCTCAAAGGCTTCCCGGGCCAGGACGCTTTTCCCCTTCTCGTGGACCTCGCGCATATGCTTCTCCGCCTTGGCACGATCCCAAGCAAAGACGGTGCGAAAGACGTGGGTGACGTAGGGCATCAGGTTGACCGGATCATTCCAGCAGACCACCAAGTAGCCCGGCGTTCGGGCCTCGCTCGACTTGCTGTCCTTCGCGATCTCGACGTCGGGTTGAACGATCTCAATGGTTCCCGGCACGACCCGAGGCTAGGAGGGCAAACCGACCCCGACAAGCCCCGGGTCAACCCGACATAATGTGCTAGGAAATCCACGAGATCCCGGGCGAAGGTTCCGCCTGCGACAAAGGACCGATCGATGAAACCCATTTCTCCGGGAAACACCCCTTGCCGGCCCAGGCTCCGGCGGCAGATTTCGCTGCTGGTGCGATGCGTTCCGACCGTGGCACTGGCTGCCATGCGGATGGCCGCCGACGAACCGACCGCTACCGACCTTTCGAGACTCAGCCTCGAGGATCTGATGCAGATCCGGATCGAGAACGTCACCACTGCGTCCAAGCGCCTGGAACTCTCCACCGACGCCCCGGCCGCGGTATCCATCGTCAGCGGTGACGAAATCCGAAAACTGGGTCACCGCACACTGGCGGATGTCCTGCAGGGAGTGCGCGGATTCTACGTCAGTTACGATCACGGCTACTACTATCTCGGCACCCGTGGCTTCAGCCGGCCTGGCGATTACAATTCCCGGACGCTGCTCCTATTGAACGGGCAGCGGTTGAACGACGGTGTGTACGAGCAGGGATTCATCGGCACCGAGTTCATGGTGGATGTCGACCTGATCGAACGGGTCGAGATTGTTCGTGGGCCGGGGTCGGCCTTGTACGGAAGTGACGCGCTGTTCGGAGTCATCAATGTCATCACCAAAAGGGGCGCCGACATTGGCACCGCCGAGGCGTCCATGGAGGGCGGGTCCTTTGATCGATGGAAGGGGCGATTTTCCGTCGGATCCCGGCTCAAAAACGGGGTCGATTACCTGGTGTCCGGTAGCTACCTCACCAGCGAGGGGCAGACCCACATCGTTTATCCGGCGATGCCTTCCGGGGGTGGCACGCCAGTCCAAGCCAACGGCCAGGACTCCGAGCGGGTGTCCAACCTGTTTGGCCGGCTGTCTTGGAACGACCTGACGATTGAGGCCGCCTGGCGGTCGCGGGAGAAGCAGCTTCCCACTGGAGCCTATGACACGGTGCTAACCGATCCGCGAAACCGCTTGGCGGACACGGCGGGCTACTTGCGGGGCGCTCTGGATCACACCTTCGAAAACGACCTCAACCTGCGAGCGACCGTCAGCTACAACCACACCGTCTACCGGGGTACGCTGATCTACGATCGCGAGCAATCCAGCGGTTCAATCCTGCGGGTCCTGGAACGCGACGAGGGCCGCTCCATGTGGTGGTCGGAGGAGGTGCACCTCAGCATGCCGCTGTGGAATGACCGCTTGACCCTTTCCGGGGGCTTCGACACGCGTCAGAACGTCAAGCAGGACCAGGACACCTTCGACGTCGAACCGCGGATCGTGTATCTGGACGACGACCGCACCTCCTGGACGATCGGGCCCTACGCCGAGGCGCGGATGTCGCTCGCCCCGACGCTTACCGCGACGGCGGGCGTGCGACACGACTTTTACTCCGACGAGGGCGGCGCCACCACGCCACGCACGGCCCTGGTCTGGCAGCCAATAAAGTCCACCTCGTTGAAACTCCTCTACGGCGAGGCATTCCGAGCGGCGAATGCCTATGAGCGCTTCTACCAGGACGGGAGTCTCACCGAAAAACCGGGCGGCAACCTTCGCCCTGAACGCATCGAGAGCTACGAGGCGGTGCTGGAGCAACAGTTTGGGGACCACATCCGGGGATCCGTCTCCGGGTACCTCTTCCGGGCCCACGACCTGATCAATCTCGAAACCGACCCAGCGGACGGCCTGCTCGTATACAGAAACAGCCAACTCGTGCGCGGGCGCGGCGTGGAGTTCGAGGTGGAGGCGCGGTTAAAGCCCGGCATCACCTCACGATTGAGCTACACCCTGCAGAATGCACGCGACGAGTACCTGCACCAGGAACTGTCCAATTCGCCGCAACACCAGATCTTGGGCAACGTGATCGTGCCCCTCTATCGCGACAAGCTGTTCGCCGACATTGAAGCACGCTACATCTCCGGACGGATCAATGTTTCCGGTCCGGATGTCGCCGCCTACTGGATCGCCAACGCCACGCTGTACAGTCAGCACTGGGCCAACGGCCTGGAAGTGTCGGCGTCGCTCTACAATTTGTTCAACCACCGTTACGTGGATCCGGGATCTGGGAACCTCGCGCAGAGCGTGATTGCCCAGGAGGGCCGAAGCTTCCGCATCAAGCTCACTTACCATTTTTGAGGCTGCAGGAGACGCTCAATTCCGATGTCGTTTGCAGTCCAGATTCCGCCGACAACGGCGCGCCTCAAGCGCGTCGCGAGGTGGGTTTCCATGTTCATCGCGGGATTGGCACTGCTCCTCGGCCCGATGGCAGTCGCGACACCGATTCCCAAGTCGGCACCGGAAGCCCAGTTGAAGGGAGAATTGCTGATCCGCCTGGCCTACGTCGTTACCTGGCCTACCAACTCCTTCCAGTCGCCAACTCAACCCTTCCGAGTGGGGATCCTGGGAACCGATCCGTTCGGGGAGGCGCTCGAACAGACGATCAGCAAACGCAGGGTTTCCGGACGGACGTTCGAGATCCTGCGATCTAGTTACCCGAAAGATCTCACCTCCTGCCAGATCGTGTTCGTCCCCAGGACCGAGTCCAAAAACATCGCCTCCATCCTGGCGGCGATCCGGCAACCTGGAGTCCTGCTGGTGGGTGAATCGGAGAAATTCTGCCAGGAAGGCGGCATGGTGAGTCTGCTTCAAAGCGGCGACCATCCCTTGATCGAATTCCACATCGGAAACACCCGGG
>JANXMD010000203.1 GCA_025354845.1 Verrucomicrobiota bacterium
CTCCCCCGTCCGGGTTGAGGTGCTGCCGACGAAATCCTCAACGCTCACTGTTCCGTTTTCCAACGCGGGGCCAACGATTCACGAAGCGGGCACGCGTCCGCAGTCCGATTGGACCAGGGATGCGGAGTTGCCCGCGGCACCCCAGCCCGGAGTGTCTTCTGTCTTCCGTTCGGCGCCGGAAATCGCGCCGGTTTCAGTTTCATCATCGCAGGTTGAGCCGGAAGTTCCGGCAGGACCGATGGAGACCAGGATTGAGTCGCGCCCTGAGAGGAACGACGGCACCACCTCACAGCCGAAATCTGAACCGGTTGAAGTGTCGACACCTAACTCCCCCGTCCGGGTTGAGGTGCTGCCGACGAAATCCTCAACGCTCACTGTTCCGTTTTCCAACGCGGGGCCAACGATTCACGAAGCGGGCACGCGTCCGCAGTCCGAATGGACCAGGGATGCGGAGTTGCCCGCGGCACCCCAGCCCGGAGTGTCTTCTGTCTTCCGTTCGGCGCCGGAAATCGCGCCGGTTTCAGTTTCATCATCCCAGGTTGAGCCGGAGATTCCGGCAGGACCGAGGGAGGCCAGGATTGAGTCGCGCCCTGAGATCAACGACGGCACGACTTCACTGCCGAAGCCCGAATCCTCTGTCCGGGCCGAAGGGCTGCCGACAAAACCCTCAACGCTTCCGGTTCCGTTCTCCACCACCGACTCTCCGGTGCGGCCTCCAGATCGCGCCCCGCAGGAGGAGCCGAAAACGGAGCCTGGTAGTGAGCCACGGACCTGGGAATCACGGGGGCAACCGCCTTCGATCCCCACACCGGGTCCCACTCCGTTCCCTGTGGAATCGGCGGCGGTTGTTTCGGAGTCGTCACCGGTTTCATCGTTTGTCGGGTCGACGGATTCGGACTCGGTGAAGGCGTCGGTGTCAGGGCCGGGCCGGGAGGTTCGATTGACCGATGAGGCCGCTCCGCGACCGGCTGAATTCCGTGCGCACCGAGAGTCATCGGTGTCCATCGAGGCGTCTCCGACTTCGGTTGCCCCGCTCAAGCCTTTCGGGGAGAGCGCGGAACCGTTCACCTCGGACCAGCCCCGCGTTTCCACAGACCTTCTGCAGCGTCGGGACCGAGTTGAGTCGGGAAATCGGGATCCCGTCGTGGCGCGCGAAGATCTTTCTTCCAAAACCGAGACGCCCGAGGCATTCGCCGAGTCGAGAGCGACCGTTCCTGGACCGTTCGCCAGCAGTGCGCCGACCGCGGAATTCCCCGCTGTGGAGTCGCGTTCCAGGCACCCAAACGTGCCGTCCCTTTCCCAACCGGTGACTCCGCAGTCGGCGGATCACCCCCAGGTCGCATCGGAGTCGAGAGTTCGACCTGCAGCGTTGCCAAGGACCGTCTCCGGGGAGCAGGCGCCCATGGCGTCTCCGCTCCCGCGAATCCCCACCGCGGAACCCGCATTCCCGGTGGCGCCTGAGAAATCGGTCGAACCTGACGGTCTTGCGGAGCCTCGTCTTCTGCCGCGCGCTGACGCGGCTCCCCGCTTGGTCGAGGTGGTACGGAAACCCGCCGAAGCCCCTTCGGAACAGCCATCGGTCTCGGTTGAGGTGAACGAGTTCCCTGTGTCGAAAGGGACTTCGGCACCCGAGGCCTCGATTCCGTTGATTCGAGGGAGTGAACCGCCCGAGACCACGGTTGATGCACCCCATTTGGACCGCACTGAGCTCCACGGACCTGCGATCGGGTCGGTGACCGCCGTGCCTGTAGTACGCTTGCAGACACCAGTACCGGTTGCTTCCGAACCGAGCGAAATCGTTCACCCCACGGGTACGCCAAAGACTCCTGTCGTTGAGGAAAATCCCGCAGGTGAAAACTTATCGAGATGGGTTGAGTCCCAAGCCCGGCCGCAGGAAGTGCGCTTGGCTTCCGGTTCTAGGCATCCCACCGATGCCGCCGTGACGACGTTTACCGGCGCGACCCAGGAGGCCCGATCCACGTCGGTCGTGGAACGGGGCCAGTCGGTGGCAATGTCGGTGCCGGTGCCGGTCGCGTCACCAGAAGCGACGATTTCGGCAGCGGTTCGCCCGCCAGAGAAACAGACCGCCGCCGATCTCGGACCAACCTTGTCTCTACGCGCTCAAGCCCAGCCGACCTTCAAGCCCGATTCTTCTGCGGTTGGTGGCACGGTCGATGAACGTCCTGCAGTCCTGGTGAATTCGGCTCCGCGTCCGACTGAAGCGAGGACGCAGGACGAGGTAAACCAGCCGACAGCAGGAGTGAATGAACGCGTACGCGTTGAGCCCAAGGATACGTCGACTCGAACTGAAGGGCAGGGGGTCTCTGTGACGAGGACGGCGACGGCGAGGTCAAAGGGTCCGGATGCTTCAATTCCATCCTCGGATTCCGTGGTGGAACATTCAATGCCTGAGCTCCCGCAAGGCGTGCCGACACGACGAAGCCCGGATACTTCGAGTGAAGCGCTTCCTGCCGAAGTTCGTTCTTCGTTCGAATCCAGCACGCGGGAATCCCGGAATACGTCCGCGATCCCAATCGAACCCTTCCCGAATCCGATCGGTGGCAGGCCGCCTTCGATGCCGGACCGTTCCGCTTCGACCGCCTCCATTCCAGCGTCTTCAGTAACGATCTCGACACTTCAATCATCGGCGGTCCCTCCGGAAAACTTGAATTCGAATCCGGCGCCGACCCGGGTCGATCCGATCTTCGTTCGCGAGCCACGGTCCCTGGAGAGCGCGAGGCCTGCGGCCACCGCGGTGATTCCCGGTCAGGTCTTTGACAATACCGTCCGTATGGATCGTTCGGCTCAAACCTCGGTGACTCGGATTCCAGTCGAGCGCCAGGAGTCGCTGGCAGTGTTGGATGCGAGTTCGGCTTCGATGGTGGATGCGGATGCCGCAACGATTGAAGGAACGGTTGACACGGAACGCTCACCGAAGGTCGAACACCGGAGCGGTGCCCAAGCGCCAATTTTGACGCCGCAAAAGGAGGCCCTCAACTCCAACTCGCTGGCGGCGTTCGTGGGAACGGGCGAAGTGCCTGGAAAGGTGGACACCGCCGCGGCGAGTCCCCTGACATCGAAGTCAATTTCCGGGACTGAAGTGCCTTTGCAGTCGCGTTCGCACTCGCTTCAGGCTCGGCCCGATTCGCAGACCGGGTCTGAGATTGGCTACGATCGCGTGGATTCCGCGAACCTCGTTGATCCACAAAGCCAGACCTCCCGCGCCGAGGTGTGGCGCGCCACGGCGTCGGAATTCGGTCCCCGTGCGGAGGTCTCACCGAAAGTTGGCGACGAGGCCCCGGCGCAGCCCAATGCGTCCGCGTCCTTTCCCGAGCCGAACTCCGAGCCTCGCGAGGCTTATTTCCCCAGTGATCGGATGAACCCGGGAACCGCGGCGCCGGCGATGTCCGCGCCCGCGGTTCCGCTTGCCCCGGTGTTGGCTTCGATTCCGGCTGCATTGGGGTTGGCGATGGGTTCCCCGAGTTCACGCCGGGCAGTGGAACCGGCTTCCGTGCGGATGCAGTCGGATCGATCCGTCCCCAGTGACACCGCGGTTTCGATCGAGGCGCGGCCATCTTTGGTACCCGCCGGGATCGGCTCCGCTTCGGACTCGCTGGCTGGAATGGCCAATGGGGAATCGGGTCAGCGCGGACGCGAGGAGACTCCGCGGCAGACCCGCGAGGTTGCCGCGCCGTTGGCCACGGTTCCACAGACCGCTGCAGGCCCACAGCCCGGTCTGGATCGAGCGTCGGTGAAGTCTGAGTCACCGACCCTGTCGTCCGCGCAGCCGCAGACCACATCCATTGCGCCGGTGAACCACGCTGCGGCACCGGCAGCTCTCGAAACCCGCCCCGGATTTGTTAAGGCCACACATTCTCGTCACTCCTTGGAAACGCGTGAGTTAGAACTCGGCACGCCCGCTGCTTCCATGGTCGGGACTATGGCCCAAGAGCCCACAGCGGACAATATTGCCGGAACCGGCACGCAAGCTTTGCCGGGTGACGCGACCCACCGGGGTTCGTCGCCGGTAGGGCTTGAGCGTTCGCTGACCCCGATGGTGACGCCGGACTCTGCAGCCATTCTGCCCTCATCGCGACTGGAAGCTCCTCTCCAGGCTGAGGCAGCCGCTGCCACTCACCGCGCCGGGTTGTATGAGTCCGTGGATCGGCTTCAGTCGATGATGGCCACCCATGCCTCGTCGGTGATGGTGGGTCATGTGGATGAACTCCGCGCCGTGTTGCGGCCGGACTCGGGTACGGAAATCCATTTGCACGTCCGTCGTGAGGCGGACCGTGTGGAAATGACGGCTCATTGCCAGGGTGGCGATGCCGCGGCCTTGCAGTCTTCGTGGAGCGATCTGCAACAACGACTCCGGTCTCAGGGAGTTTCGCTCCAGGCGCTGGAAGTCGGGACGCGAAGTTCGAACTCCGGAATGGGTGCGGGCTCCGATCCGGAGCGTCAGCGTCCTCAATCCCAGAATCTCTCTGCCGACGAACGGGAATCCGATCGTCGTGGATCCTCTGCCGGACGCCGCTCGCAGGGCGATCCCGCTGCTCAACAGGAATCCGTCGCCCGTCGACCGGCTCGCAGGGTCACTCCGCGCGTCGCGGAATACTGGGCCTGAAAAATCACCACCCCTCTTATGTCTACCCCAGCTGTCGGTTCCACCTCCGGGACAAGCGCCGCGTTCGGAACGACGAGCGACCCCTCAGCGCGTATCCCGACGAAGACCCTCGGGCAGCAGGATTTCCTGACGCTTCTGGTCGCTCAGATGAAGACCCAGGATCCGATGAATCCGCAAAAGGATACCGACTTCATCGCGCAAATGGCCCAGTTCAACACGCTGGAGCAGACCAAGACGATGCAGACGGATATTTCCGGGCTCCGCACAGACCAGCAGTTGGCTCGGGCCGGCTCCCTTCTGGGGCAGACGGTCTCGGTGCAGTCAGATAGTTCAAGCGCTCCGGTTACCGGAGTCGTGACCTCGGTTCAGACGACCTCCGCGGGTGCGAAGATCGTCGTCAACAACACGGCGTACACGCTGGATCAGATTTCCCAGATC
The DNA here is from genome assembly GCA_025354845.1 of Verrucomicrobiota bacterium. Classification (GTDB taxonomy): domain Bacteria; phylum Verrucomicrobiota; class Verrucomicrobiia; order Limisphaerales; family UBA9464; genus CAIVQB01. The sequence continues at coordinate 5,063 of JANXMD010000203.1, forward strand.
AGCGTGCCCATCAGCAACTCGGTCGTCCCCACAGGCAACTAATCCCAAGTCAGTATTAACATAATCGTACCATGATCCCCTCCCTTAATACCGGTGTGAGCGGTTTGCAGCAGTTTCAGAACCGTCTCGATGTCCTCGGCAACAACATCGCGAACGCCAACACCATTGGCTACAAATCCGCACGCCTCGATTCTGCGGATGCCTTCAGTCGAACCCTGTCGGCAGCTGTTTCGGGACCCGTTCAAGTGGGCACCGGCGTCGCCTCGGGCACCATTCGGAGCAATGAGGCCGACGGTGTGCTCAGCAATACCGGCCTTGCCGGAGACCTCGCCGTTTCCGGCGGTCAGGGCTACTTCCTGGTCAAGGATACCGTCACCTCCGAGGTGCTGGCGACCCGTGCTGGCGATTTCTCGCTCGATCCCACCGGATTCCTCATTGCGCCCGGCGGACAGCGCGTGCAGGGCTTCAATGACACCGCTCTCTCGACGCGTGGTGATATCCAGATTGATGCAACCGGCAAGCCGACGGGCGCGGGCGATTTCAAGAGTTTCAGTGTCGATTCGCAGGGCAAGATTACGGTGCACCTCACCGACGGTCAGAGCTTTGTGCGCGCCCAGGTTCTTCTTCAGAGATTTGAGTCTCCCGACAACCTGACCAAGGCCGGGGGCAACCTGTACAGTGGCCTGTCCAACGCCGCTCCGCTCGGTGGCACCCTTCTCACCGGCGCGGTGCCCCCGGGAACCATGGCGGTCGGCAACATCCAGCAGGGTGCGCTGGAGCAATCCAACGTCGATCTGACGGGTGAATTTGCGAACATGATCACCGCCCAGCGTGGCTTCCAGGCCAACGCCCGCGTGATCACCACCAGCGACGAGCTCCTTCAGGAAATCGTCAGCTTGAAGCGCTAATCCTAAATCGCGTTTCCTATGTCCGCCCCCACTCCCGATGCCGCGGCGGCTCAGGCCGGCGCGCCGTCATCCGGCGGCGCCAAGGTCTGGTTGCCGCTGATTGCCAACCTCGTGGTCATGCCCTGTGTGGCCTACGTCCTGGCGGTCTATGTCATCCTGCCCAAGCTGGAAGCACGGATGGGTCAGCAGGAGGGCGGCGCCGGCAAATCAGCTGCAACACACCACGCCTCCGGACACCACGAGGTGGTGAAGGAAAAGATCTCGGTGAATCTCTCGGAGAAACTCGTGGTCAACGTTTCGGGAAGCCTCGGCACCCGGTATCTGGTGGCGCGACTCACGCTTGTGGGCTCGAATCCCGAGCTCAAGGAGTTGGCGGAAAAGCACGACGCCCAATTGCGCGACGCGGCCTCCAATATCCTCGCCAACAAAAGCCTCGCTGACCTCGAGCGGCCTGGGGCTCGAAATATTATCAAAACGGAGCTCCTGACCTCCTTCATTCCCATCCTGGGAGAGGGGGCGGTGGATGAGATCTACTTCTCGGATTTCGCCGTGCAATGAACTGACCCAATGAGCGATACGGAATTCCAGAATTCGGGAGAGGAGGCTCAACCTGTGCAGGCGCCGGCGATGGATTCCATCCCGGGTCCGGAGGTGCCCATGGTCTACCTCTTCGACGGAGGCGGACGGAGAACGCCCGTCGAGAACATCGTCTCCCACGACTTCCGGAACCCCGTCCACCTCGTCGCCGGCGACTTGCGTCGGTTGCGACAGCATCACGAATCCTTCGTGATGTCGCTGGGATCCAGGCTCTCAAACTACCTTCGCTCCGAGGTGGGGATGGTGCTGTCCCAATTTGTCACCCAGACCTACGATGCCTTTCTCGCGGAGCTCTCCGAGCCCTGCCACGTGAGCCTGTACAAGGTGGATCCGCTGCGCGGGACCTGCCTGATCGACGTCCACCCCAATCTGGGACAGATCATGGTCGAGCGACTCTTGGGCGGGGTGGGACGCATGCCGGAAATCCTGCGCGATCTCAGTGAAATTGAGGTCGCCCTGCTGGATCAGGCTCTGCAGATCATCGCGTCGGAATGGTGCGGAGTGTGGTCCAAGGTGGCGGATCTCAAGCCGGTTTCGCTGGGCTATGAGAGCAATCGCGCCTTTCTCAACACGGCAGCCCCGGACACGGTGTTGCTCGTGGTCGGCATCCAGACCCAGATTGGCGAATGTGCCGAGACGGTCCGCATCGCGTTGCCCTATTCTTCCGTGGAACCGCTCTTTCATCGAATGAGCGCGGCGTCCGATCATTTGGATGTCCCCAAGCCGCCTGACGCCTCCGCCCCCAGCCAGTGGAAGGCGGAGTATTCCGAGGTGCCCATCGCCGTGTCGGCCGAGGTGCAGGGACTTCAGCTCACGGCGCAGGAGACCGCCCAACTGGACGTGGGCGATGTCATCGACCTGCCTTCCGATTTTACCAGTCAGCTCACCCTCCGTGTGGGGGGTGTCCCGAAGTTCACCGGCAACCTCGGCAGCAGCGAGGGACGCTGGGCCGTGCAGATTACCGGCCGGACTCGTCGTTGACTTGGCTTCTGACTCAATTTCGCTCTTTAAACGCCTATGGATCCCACAATGCCGAATCTCGACGTGGTGCTGGACGTGCCCGTTCAACTCACAGTGCGCATTGGCACCAGCAACCTCCCCATGCGCGAGGTGCTCCGATTGGAATCCGGGTCGATCATCCAGCTCGACCGCACGGCGGACCAGCCGGTGGACCTTCTGGTAAATTCCAAACTGGTTGCCCGCGGCGAGGTAGTGGTGGTCGAGAATCGGTTCGGATTCAAGCTGACGGAGGTCATCCGAGGCGGAGTCACGACGCAGAGCTAAACGCGAGAGCTTTTTGCCTCCTTTGAATGGCGGGTAGGGTGGAAGTTCTTTCCGCTCCCGTCGAAAAGGCCCTAAAATGGGCCTTTTTTCGCGCTGGCATTCCCCCTGCTTCCGGGCTGGTACGTGCCATGAACGGACCTTGTATCAACGGTTTCGGACGCAACCAGCGCCTCCAGACACTCCTGCTTTTGCTGCTGATTGCCGGCTGTGCTGCCCTCTCGGTTTCCGCCGCGCCGGTAGCTGCTAGCGCCAGCACCGCCAGTACCGCCAGTGCCGCCGGGGATTCCGTGGCAGTCGCCTCGGTTCGCATGATAGGCATGCTGGCCTTGATCATCGCCGGGGTCCTGGGTGCCGGTCGATGGTTGCGCCACTCCCGAATGCTCGGCAGTTGGAAGACGCCCCAGGCGCGGTTGCAGATTGTTGAAACTCGCTCGCTCGGGCAACGCCAGGCGCTCTGTCTGGTGGCTTGCGACCAAAGGGAATGGCTGGTGGCCGTCGGACCGACGGGCATCCAAATGCTTTCCCCGTTGCAGCCGGTGCCGGCACGTCCCGGATCGTTCCAGGAACACCTCGATGGGGTGGCGGAGTTTCCCGCCCCGCGTCCCGTCGCCGCCGCGGTTGAGGGTTCTCTCCACTCCTGACATGAATCGAAGCCTCCTCAATCGATTTCCCGTCGGGATGCTGGCGATGTTGGTACTGCTCGGCACTGCGCTGCCGCTGCCGGCGGTCGCTCAGACACTGAGCATTCCTGCGGTGAAGCTCTCCATGGACCCGGGCAGCATCACGCAGCCCGCAGAGATTGATGGCGCCATCAAGGTGCTGTTTGCGATGACCCTTCTCAGTCTCGCGCCGTCCATCGTACTCCTGATGACCTGCTTCACGCGAATCGTCATCGTGCTGTCGTTCCTCCGATCTGCACTGACGCTTCCGGGTACGCCTTCCAACCAGGTCATCATCGGCCTCTCGCTCTTCCTCACCTTCTTCATCATGGAGCCGGTTTGGTCGCGAATCGACAGCAACGCACTCCAGCCCTACATGGAGCACCGCATCGACGGGGAACGCGCGATGAGTGAAGCCGCTCGTCCGATTCGTGAGTTCATGTTGCGGCAGACGCGGCCCAAGGACGTCGAACTCTTCGGTGAGCTGGCCAAGATCAGCGCCACCTCCCCGGGCGATCTCCCCCTCAAGGTGGTCATCCCCGCCTTCATCATCAGCGAGCTGCGCACCGCCTTTCAGATGGGCTTCCTGCTGTTCCTTCCGTTCCTTCTGATCGAGATGGTGGTGTCCGCGGTGTTGATGAGCCTGGGCATGATGATGATGCCGCCGGCCACGGTGTCGTTGCCGCTGAAGCTCCTCCTGTTCGTGCTCGTGGACGGCTGGCAGCTGGTGGTCCGGTCGCTCGTCCTCAGCTTCGGAACCTGACTCCTTTTTTCCTTCCTTCTGCACGCATGACTCCGGAACTCGCCATCGAACTCATCAAAGGTCTTATCGTCCAGGCCGTCGCCCTGGCAACGCCACTGCTCACTGCCGCGATGGCGGTGGGTATTGCGGTCAGTCTCTTCCAGGCGGTCACCTCGATCCATGAGCAGACCCTTTCCTTCGTCCCCAAGGCGCTCACCGTGAGTGGACTCCTCCTCGTGCTGCTGCCCTGGCTGACCCGCACGATCCTCGATTTCACCCAGGCCATGTTCCAGAAGCTGCCCGAAATGGTTCGCTGATTCTCAACGCACGCGTTCGTTCATGAACGACTTTCTCATCCATTGGTTTGTTGTCTTTGTCCGTGTGGGCGCCCTTCTGGTGGTGCTCCCGGGCTTTGCCATGACCAATATCCCGGCCCGGGTCCGCATCGCACTGGCGCTGCTGATTTCCCTGGTGACGGGGCCCATTGCCGCCGGGGACACGCCGCTGGGGGATCACCGCTTGGTGGCCGCAATCGGCGGCGAGCTCGGGGTCGGCCTGATCCTCGGCTTCGTGTGCCGCATGATGGTGCACGTTATCGAGGTGGCGGGCGCGCTGATCACCACGGACATCGGCCTCCAAATGTCCTCCGCCTTCAGCCCGCTCACCAGCGGTGCCACCAACGTCCCCACCACGCTGCTCCAGTGGCTCGGATTGATCCTGATGTTTTCGCTGAATCTCCATCACTGGATGATCGCCGCGGTCCTCCGGAGTTACGCACTCGTGCCCATCGGCGCTTTCCGGGTCAACGAGACGCTGGCCATGGATCTCATCCGACGCTCCGGCACCATGTTCAGCATCGGCGTGGAAATGGCGGCGCCGCTCATGGCTGTTTCTTTTGTGATCACGGTGGTTTTCGCGCTGCTCAACCGCGCTGTTCCGGCCCTGAACGTGTTCACCGACAGTTTCGCGCTGAAGATTCTCTCCGGGTTGAGCGTGTTCGGGATGACCGTGTCCCTCACCGCCCAGCACATCTCCAATCTGCTCCACCGCCTTCCCGACGACATTTCAAAGGTCTCGGCGATGTTGGGCGGCCACTGATTCCAACGTGAACCTCAACCCCGAGCACCCGCTGCATGTCTGACGAGGCCGGAGAGAAAACAGAAGCGCCCTCATCCAAACGGCTGAGCGAGGCCGCGGACCGCGGTGATATCGCCCGCAGCCCGGATCTGGAGTCGGTGGTGGTTTTGTTCGCAGGACTCGGAGCGATCCGTGCCTTTGGCCCTACCATGTGGAGTCAGTTCTCCGACTGCCTGACTGGCATCGCGTCGCACCTGAACGACGTGACCATCAGTCGTGACTCGCTTCCTGGCCAGACCGCGACGGCGATGCTCACGGTTTCCGGCTGCGCTGCGCCCGTGGTTCTCGCCGTCGCGACCGCCGGGGTCACCGTCAGTGCCGCGCAGAATCAGTTCAATCTCGCCAGCGAGGCCATCACGCTGAACTGGGAGAGGCTCAATCCGGTATCCGGCTTCACCCGGATCGCTTCGGTTCAGGGCCTCGTCCCTGCCATCAGCGCTGTCGTTAAGCTGGCGGTCATTGGCGGCTTCGCATGGTCCGAGGTTCAGAATCTCCTCCAGGATCCCATCCTGTACACTTCGGGGGATCTCTATCGGATCGGCCGATTCCTCATGAGCGCCGCGGAAAGCCTGCTCACCCGCATCCTGATGGCCCTCGCGGTCATTGCCGCCGCCGACTACGGATACCAGTTCTGGAGCCGGTATAAGAAGCTCATGATGACCAAGGAGGAGGTCAAGGAGGAGGCCAAGAGCTCGGAGGGCAATCCGCAGGTCCGTGCTCAGCAGCGCCGCCGCCGCCGGGCCCGCACTCAGCGGCAGATGCTCCAGGATGTCCCGACGGCCGATGTCGTGGTCACCAACCCGACTCACATCGCGGTGGCCCTGCGGTACGACCGCAAGACGATGAAGGCTCCGATGATCATCGCCAAGGGCACTCGCCTGAACGCGCTCCGTATCCGCGAGGTCGCCAAGCAGCACCAGGTGCCAATCATTGAGAACAAGCCCCTGGCACGGCTGATGTTCAAGCACGGCCGTGTAGGCGGTGATATTCCCATCCAGCTCTTTGCCGCCGTGGCCGAGATCCTGGCCTTTGTCTATCGAACCAACCGGTACCGTTACTACACGGCCGGCGCCATGAATTGATCCCCTTTTAAGCCGTGAACCAATCTACCGCATTCGGCGGCTTCAGGGCCGCGGTGGCCGCCCGCCTCAAGCAGAGCGATCTCTGGCTCGTCGCCGGCATGTTCGGCACGGTCATGCTCCTTGTGCTGCCGGTCCCGCCCTTCCTGCTGGACCTGATGCTTACCGTCAGCATCGCCATCTCGCTGCTGATCCTGCTGGTCATCCTCTATGTCCGAGAACCCGCGGAGTTCTCCGGATTTCCGTCGCTGCTTCTTTTCGTCACTCTGTTCCGACTCGCGCTGAACGTCGCCTCGACACGGCTCATCTTGCTCGATGGCAACGCGGGACACGTCATCGAGGCCTTCGGCACTTTCGTGGTCCGGGGCAACTACGTGGTCGGCATTGTGGTATTTGCCATTCTGGTGTTGATCAACTTCTCGGTCATCACCAAGGGCGCGGGCCGTATCGCTGAAGTCGCGGCGCGCTTCACCCTCGACGCCATGCCCGGCAAACAGATGGCGATCGACGCCGAGTTGGGTGCTGGCGTCATCAATGAGGAGCAGGCTCGCACTCGACGCCGCAAGGTGGAGCAGGAGGCGGACTTCTACGGCGCCATGGACGGTGCCAGCAAGTTCGTGCGTGGCGACGCGATCGCCGCGGTCCTCATCACACTGATCAACATCATCGGTGGGTTCGTCATCGGCATTGCCCAGCGCGGCATGTCGCTCACCGAGGCGCTGCAGCGATACACGTTGCTGTCGATCGGTGACGGCCTGGTGTCCCAGGTCCCCGCGCTCGTCATCTCGCTCGCGGCCGGCATGCTGGTCACCCGCGCCGCTTCCAAGAGTAGTCTCGGCGAGGAGCTCGGAGAACAGCTGTTCGCCTACCCTCGCGCGCTCACTCTCCTGACCGTGATGATGGTCATCTTTGCCATCGTTCCTGGCATGCCGATGATTCCGTTTCTGTGTATGGCGGGAGTCACGGGCTACCTCGCCAAGACGCTTCACCGCAAGCGGTCGGTCGCCAACGCAGCCGCCGAGGCCACCAAATCGGGGGAGAAGAATGCTGCTGCCGCGGGCGGGGCCGGCGCCGCGGCGGCGAGCGACAAGATCGAATCGCTCCTCGCCGTCGATCCGCTCCAAATCGAGCTCGGCTACGGGCTGGTCAGCCTCGCCGACACACGCCGGGGTGGCGACCTTCTCGAACGCGTCACGGGCGTCCGCCGAACTTTCGCCCAGGAGATGGGGATTCTCATTCCTCCCATTCGACTCCGCGACAATCTCCAGCTGGGAGCCAACGAATACCGCTTCCTGCTCAAGGGACAGCCGGTGGCTCAGGGGTCGTTGATGCCGGGTTACTTCCTGGCCATGAATGCAACCAACAGCCGCGTCACGGTAAAGGGCATCCCGGCGGTTGAACCGGTCTTCCAATTGCCCGCGACCTGGATCGCCGACACGGAGCGAAAGGCCGCCGAGGTAAGCGGCTACAGCGTGGTGGATTCCGCCGCTGTGCTGGTGACGCATCTTTCCGAAACCGTCCGCCGCCGTTGCTTCGAGATCATCAGCCGCCAGGACGTCCAACAGCTGCTCGACAACCTCAAGCAGACCCATTCGACCGTGGTCAACGAACTCATTCCGGCCCAGCTCACCGTGGGTCAGGTGCAGCGCGTTTTGCAGAATCTTCTCACCGAAGGTGTGTCGATCCGCAACCTGTCGGGGATCCTCGAGCGGGTCAGCGACTACGCTTCCGTCACCAAGAATCCCGACGAGCTCTCCGAGCAGGCGCGTCGCGCGGTGTGCTCGCAGATCGTCAAGCCGTTTCAGGGCGACAATGGTGCGCTTTGGTGCATTCACATCGATCCGCGCTTGGAGCAGCAGCTCTTGCAGGGGGTCCGCCAGTCGGCGACCGAGGTGGCGCTCCTCCTGGATCCGCGCCTGGCGCGTCAGGTGGTGGATGCGCTTTCAAAACTGGTGCAGCAGATGCTGGCTGCGGGGCATCCGCCGCTGGTGCTTTGTGCCCCCAACCTGCGTCTCGCCTTCCGCCGGTTCTTCGAGGCGACGTTCAGCGATCTTTCCGTCGTCTCGTACGCCGAGGTGCCGAACCGCGTGGAAGTGAAGAGCGCGGGACTGCTCAATCTACCGGAATGATCGGACGCTGCGACTCCTGACTCTGTTCTTCGATGCAACTTCACACGTTCATTGCCGACTCCGCCTCGGATGCGGTGTCGCAGGTCCGCTCAAAGCTCGGTCCTGACGCCGTCGTGTTGAGTGTCCGACGGCTTCCGGTGGACGGCCTCGCGCGGATTTGGCGCCGGCCCCGGATCGAGGTGCTCGCACATGTTCCTGCTCCGACTCCGGCGCCCGCTCCAGCCATACCGCCTCCGCAGGCTCCCGTCGCCTCCCCGGCCGGAACCGTCGTGCGGGACGAACTGTTTTCCCGTCTGCGGGACGAACTCGCGGAAATCCGCCGTTCAGTGGCGTGTCGCGAGCCCTTTTCCGACGGCCCGCATGGCGAATCCGCCCCCCAACCTCCTGCCGCCGGTGGCTGGCGCGCGGGTTCGGTGCTGGAACGCGCGGGGTTGCTCCCGCGCCATGCCCATCGCGTGATGGACCAGGTTCGCTGCCGCGTGGGTGAGCATCCACCGGCCACCCTCCAGCAAGAACTCGAGGCGGTGGCGGAGGCGCTGGAGTTGCTGCTCCAGCCCCGATTCCATCCAGTTCCGCCTGACCCCGAGTCGGGTATCCACCTCTTTGTTGGACCGCCTGGCGTTGGAAAGACCACCTGTGTCTGCAAATGGCTGACCCAAGCCGTGCTCGTCGAGGGTCGTCCCGCGGAGGTCTGGCGCCTCGACGGCTCCACGAGCAACACCGCCGAGGTG